>CAZJBC010000204.1:0-5368 GCA_964543805.1 uncultured Brevundimonas sp. | reverse complement strand
GGGGTGAATTTCCGAAAAGGCCAAACAGCCGTGACGGTTGCCGCCGTATTCGATGAAGGCGGCCTGCAGGCTGGGTTCTACGCGGGAGACCTTGGCCAGATAGATGTTGCCGCGAAGCTGTTTGCGGGCCTGGCTTTCGAAATCAAATTCTTCAACCTGATTGCCGTCCGTGACCACCACACGCGTCTCTTCGGCGTGAGCGGCGTCGATAAGCATTAACTTTGACATCAAAACGATCTCCGCGGCGCGCGTCATGGGTCATCCGCGTGGGGTGACGGGTACGGGGCCGGTGTTGTTCGGGCGCGCCTGCAACGCGATCGGCCGCACACGCGCTATGTCGTGCGATGCGGGTCATGATCTTTGCGTGGGCGCCGCCCATGGGTTCAAATTCCTGTCGCGCCTGAATGAGCGCGGTTCAGATCGGGCGCACCGTCAGCCGCCCCTTCGGACCGGCCGTTCAATGCGGAAAGATTCGTCGGTCGCGCCTCTTTGACGGGCGAACCAGTGAAGCGGGCCGACTCTGCAACAATTGGATGCAAAAGAAAAGCGAAGTTCACGCGTTGAGGGAAATGATCCCATTCGGCCGCGATCCCTGGGCCAAAGCCCCTTCGCGATTCCCTTTAACGCTTTCTGAACGGGAAGCGGGTCATAAACGCACACAAAATTAACACGATAAATCTGGTGGTGGCGTCGATGGGCGCGGGACTTATCCGTTTGTTGAGCCGTCCGTGGCGGCAGGTCTGGAGTCTGGCTGTGGTTCTGGCGGCCGGCTTTGCCGTGGCCGGCGCCCAAGCCGGCGCGATTCCGGTGAAGGTTCGGTTCGGCGGTGATGCGAGCGCAACCCGTGTTGTGCTTGATGTCGCTCAACAGGTCGACGGCCGGGCTGTTTCATCCGACGCGCCTCACCAGCTTGTCATTGAATTTCCGCACCTTAGTGTCGAACCCGACAGCGGGCAGGGACAGGGGCTGATCAAGGACTGGACCCTCGCGCGGTCAGGCGGCGGTTCGCGGCTGACGCTAAACCTTGCCGCCGATGGTCAGATTGACCGGAAGTTTTCACTGGCCCCCAGCGATGGCGTCGGTTTTTACCGCTACGTAATTGACGTCAAAGGCAATGGCGCCGCGTCGTTACAGGCCGCGGTCCAGACGAGCGTCCAGCCCGCGCCTCAGCCGGCTCGCGCAACGCCGTCCGCGCCGCCGCCTTCCAGCCGCCACGCGGCCGCCAAAAAGGTAATTGTCATCGACGCCGGCCATGGCGGGCATGATTCCGGCGCCCTGGGCGCCCACTATCAGGAAAAGCAGCTAACGCTGGCGGCCGCCAAGGCCCTGAAGGCCAAGCTGGAAAAGACCGGCAATTACAAGGTTGTCCTGACCCGTTCGGACGACACCTTCATCCCGCTGGAAGAGCGGGTGCGCATCTCGCGCGCCGCCCACGCGGATCTGTTCATCTCGCTGCATGCCGACTCCGGCGACAGCACCGGCGTGCGCGGGGCCAGCATCTACACCCTGTCAGACCAGGGCTCGGACCGGGTGGCCAAGAACGCCAGTACAAACAGCGACTGGGGCATCGACGCCGGCGCGGCCAACAACAACAAGGCGGTGCGGGAAATTCTGTTCGACCTGACCCAACGCTTTACCCGCAACAAGTCGGCGGCCTTCGCCGAGATCATGGTCCAGAACGTGGGCGCCGAGCGTCCGCTCTTGACCCGCGCCCACCGCGACGCCGGTTATGTGGTGCTGTTTGCGCCCGATGTCCCTGCCGTGCTGCTGGAAATGGGCTTCGTCACCAACCCGTCGGACGAGGCCATGCTGGCCGACGCGCACAAGCGCGACGCCCTGGCGGCGGCGATCGTCAAGTCCATCGACAGTTACTTCAATCCCACGGTCGAGACAGCGTCGCTCTGAGGCGCTTTTCGAAGGGTCCGACACGCGCTAGACCCTGCTTTGATGAGCGAACAGCGCGCGCCGGCGAAACCTAAAAGACGACGTCTGGCATTGGTCGGCGCGGCGATCATGAGCATGGTCGCGGTGGCTGGCGTTTCAGCCGCGGCTTATTTCGCCTGGACCTTCTATTCGATCCCCGACAAGGACCTGGCCTCGTACCGGCCGGCGACAGCGACGCGGGTGTTCGCCTGGGACGGCACCCTGATCGGCGAATACTCGGATCAGAGACGCGTCTATGTTCCCTACGACCAGATGCCGCCGCAGCTGGTCAACGCCTTTCTGGCCGCCGAGGACCGCAATTTCTTCCACCATGGCGGGGTGGATGTGTCCGGCCTGGGACGGGCGATGTTCAAGGACGTGCTCAATGTCGCGCAGGGGCGACGTCTGGAGGGCGGCTCGACGATCACCCAGCAGGTCGCCAAGAACATCCTGGTGGGCAACGACACGACCATCGCTCGCAAAGTAAAGGAAGCCGTGGTCGCCGGGCGCCTCGAGCACCAGCTGAGCAAGCAGCACATCCTGGAGCTCTATCTGAACGAAATCTGGCTGGGCTACCGCTCGTACGGGGTGGCGATCGCGGCCTACAACTATTTCGGCAAGTCGTTGAACCAGCTGACCTTGCCGGAGTGCGCCTATCTGGCGGCCTTGCCCAAGGGCCCCGACAACTATGATCCCAAGGACCGCAAGGCCCAGGCGATCAGCCGCCGCAACTGGATTCTCGATCAGATGGTCGAAACCGGGGCCGTCACCCGGGCCGACGCCGAGGCCGCCAAGAAAACCGACCTGGTGGTCCAGCCGGGCCCCAGCCGCGCCCGCTATTCCTACGCCGACTTTTTCGTGGAGGAAGTTCGGCGAAACTCGCTGACCCAGACCTATGGCAAGGCGATGAACAAGGGCGGCTACTACATCCGCACGACGCTGGACTCGACCCTGCAGGAACAGGCGCGCAACGCCTTGATGAACGGGCTGGAGAAATACGACCACCGCCACGGCTGGCGTGGCGCGACCATGACCGCCAATCCGGCCAGCGCCTGGCGTCCCAAGGCCCTGACTCTGCCCGTGCCGTCCGAGCGCACGGGGTGGCGGCCTGCGATCGTGCAAAGCATCGCCGGCGCCGATGTGCGCGTCCAGCCCGCGGCCGAAGGCGCCCCTGCCGGCGCCCTGGCCCCGGAGGACGTCGGCTGGGCCAAGGCGGGCAAGGGGCTGAATGTCGGCGACATCATCTATGTCGAGGCCGGCGATGGCGGCCGCTACCGGTTGCGGCAGATCCCGGCCGTTAACGGCGCCATGGTCGCCATCGACCCCCACACCGGCCGGGTGCTGGCCATGGTCGGCGGCTACAGCTTCTCGATCTCGAAATTCAACCGCGCCACCCAGGCCCAGCGCCAGCCCGGCTCGGCGTTCAAACCGTTTGTCTACGCCACCGCTCTGGAGGGCGACTTTACGCCGGCCAGCGTCATTTTGGATGGGCCGATCACGCTGAAGGGCGCCAACGGGGCCGACTGGACGCCGGAAAACTATGGCCACGATTTCCTGGGCCCGCTGGTTCTGCGCAAGGGGCTGGAACTGTCGCGCAACACCATGACGGTGCGCGTGGCCCAGGCCACGGGCATGAACAAGGTCGCCGCCAACGCCGTCAAGTTCGGCGTGGTCGATCACATGGAGCCGGTGCTGGCCATGGCGCTGGGGGCGGGCGAGACCACGCCGCTTCGGCTGGCCGGCGCCTATTCGGCCTTTATCAACGGTGGCCGGCGGATCGATCCGCACATGATCGAGGTGGTTCAGGACCGCGACGGCAAGACCATCTATCGCGCCGACAAGCGCAAATGCGACAAGTGCGTCGCCGGCTTCAATGGTTCGGAATCGCCCAGGCTCACGCCCGAGGGCGTGCAGGTCATGGACCCGATCACCGCCTATCAGATCAATTCCATGCTGCAGGGCGTTGTCCAGCGCGGCACTGCGGCGGCGGCCAGTTCTTTGGGCCGCCCGCTCGGCGGCAAGACCGGCACGACCAACGAGTTCCGCAGCGCCTGGTTCGTGGGCTTCACCCCCGACATGGTGGTGGCGACCTTTATCGGCTTTGACGACAATCGCAGCCTGGGCAGCGGCGAGACCGGCGCCGTTGCGGCCCTGCCGGTCTTCATCGACTTTATGACCCATGTGCCGAAGGACCCGCCGGGCCACGTCTTTGCGCCGCCGCCGAACGCCAAGTTCATGTTGGTCAACGGCATCATGGAAGCCTTCCGCCCGGGCACCGAGCTGCACGTCGACAACCTGATTACGCCCGGCGATATCGACATCGGCGCGCCGACGCCCAAGATCGTTTCGCCGACCTTTGTGACGCCGGACCTTTCGTCGGTGCGGCCGGTCACGCCCCAGGCCCCGCCGGCCCCGCCGACGCCCCAGGCTCCGCCGCAACCCCGGGCGCCGCCGCCGCCACCGCCGCCGCCAAAAAAAGTGCAGGATAACCTCGAGGGGCTGTACTAGATCGCATCTCCGGTCTGAGCCGGAAATTGAATTCGGCCGGTGGCAGCGCTATCTGCCCTGACTCAAGTTGGAGTGAACCCCATGCGTGCGGATATCGAGGCTGCGGCCGCCGAGATCGAGCGGTCTGTCGGACTGCTCAGGAGGCGTCTTTGACTGGGATGCCGCGCTGCGCCGTCTCGACGAGCTGAACGCCCGGGTCGAGGACCCGACCCTCTGGAACAATCCCGAACAGGCCCAGGCGCTCAGCCGTGAGCGAACCCGTCTGGCCGATCAGGTCGAGGCCGTCCGCGTTATCGAGCGTGAGCGGGCCGATGCGATCGAATTTGCGGAAATGGCTGAGGCCGAAGGCGACGAAGCCTCGCTGAACGACACCGCCGCCCAGCTGAAGGCGCTGAAAGAGCGGGCAGGGCGCGCCGAGCTGGAAGCCCTGCTGTCAGGCGAGGCCGACGCCAACGACGCCTATGTCGAAATCAATTCCGGCGCCGGCGGCACCGAGTCCTGCGACTGGGCGCTGATGCTGCTGCGCATGTACAGCCGCTGGGCCGGGCAACACGGCTATGAGACCGAGCTGGTGGAAGAAACCGGCGGCGATCATGCCGGAATCAAGTCGGCCACCCTGTTGGTCAAGGGCCCCAACGCCTATGGCTGGCTGAAGACCGAGGCCGGGGTGCACCGCCTGGTGCGCATCAGCCCTTACGATTCCAGCGCCCGGCGGCACACGTCTTTCGCTTCGGCCTGGGTCTATCCGGTCATCGACGATGCGATCGAGATTGACATCAATCCGGCCGATGTGCGCACCGACACCTACCGGGCCTCCGGCGCCGGCGGTCAGCACATCAACAAGACCGACAGCGCCGTGCGTCTGACCCACATTCCGACCGGCATCGTGGTCGCCTGCCAGACCCAGCGCTCGCAGCACCAGAACCGCGCCACCGCC
>CAZJBC010000203.1:0-5388 GCA_964543805.1 uncultured Brevundimonas sp. | reverse complement strand
TGGTCTGGATCAGGCTGGTCTCGCTGCGCAGGAAGCCTTCCTTGTCGGCGTCGAGGATGGCGACGAGCCCGCACTCGGGAATATCCAGCCCCTCGCGCAGCAGGTTGATGCCCACCAGGGCGTCGAACACCCCCAGCCGCAGGTCGCGGATGATCTCGATGCGCTCCAGGGTGTCGATGTCCGAGTGCATGTAGCGCACGCGCAGGCCCTGTTCGTGCATGTATTCGCTCAGGTCCTCGGCCATCTTCTTGGTCAGGACGGTGATCAGCGAGCGGTAGCCGGCGGCGGCCACATCGCGCACCTCGGCGATGACGTCATCGACCTGGCTGAACCCGTCCTTGCTGACCGGGCGCACCTCGACCGGCGGGTCGATCAGGCCGGTGGGGCGGATGACCTGCTCGGCGAACACCCCGCCGGCGCGGCCGATCTCCCACGGGCCGGGGGTGGCCGAGGTGTGGATGGTCTGGGGGCGCATGGCGTCCCATTCCTCGAACTTCAGGGGGCGGTTGTCGATGGCGCTGGGCAGTCGGAACCCGTACTCGGCCAGGGTCCATTTGCGGCGGTAGTCGCCTTTGTACATGGCCCCGATCTGCGGGACGGTCTGGTGGCTCTCATCGACGAACAGCAGGGCGTTGTCGGGGATGTATTCAAAGAAGGTGGGCGGCGGCTCGCCGGGCTGGCGGCCGGTCA
Organism: uncultured Brevundimonas sp.; assembly: GCA_964543805.1. Lineage (GTDB taxonomy): Bacteria > Pseudomonadota > Alphaproteobacteria > Caulobacterales > Caulobacteraceae > UBA5005. The sequence continues at coordinate 4,698 of CAZJBC010000203.1, read as the reverse complement.
GATAGCGGGAATAGTTCTCGATGCCGGCGCAGGATCCTGTGGCCTGGATCATCTCCATGTCGAAGGTGGTGCGCTGTTCCAGCCGCTGGGCCTCCAGCAGCTTGCCGTTCTCGATCATCCAGGCCAGGCGCTCTTTCAGCTCCTGCTTGATGGCGCTGACCGCCTGGGTGAGGGTGGGGCGGGGCGTCACATAGTGGCTGTTGGCGTAGATCTTCACCCCGTCCGGCAGGTCGGCGGTTTTCTTGCCGGTCAGGGGGTCGAATTCGGTGACGGATTCCACCTCGTCGCCGAACAGGCCGATGCGCCAGGCGCGGTCTTCATAGTGGGCGGGGAAGATTTCGATGGTGTCGCCGCGGCGGCGGAACGTGCCGCGCTCAAAGGCCTGATCGTTGCGCTTGTACTGCTGGGCGACCAGGTCGGCCATCAGCTTCTTCTCGTCGATCTTGGTGCCCGGCGCGATGGTGAAGGTCATGGCCGAATAGGTCTCGACCGAGCCGATGCCGTAGATGCAGCTGACGGAGGCGACGACGATGACGTCGTCCCGCTCCAGGATCGCCCGGGTGGCCGAGTGGCGCATGCGGTCGATCTGCTCGTTTATCGAGCTGTCCTTCTCGATGTAGGTGTCGGTGCGCGGGACATAGGCCTCGGGCTGGTAATAGTCGTAGTAGGAGACGAAGAACTCGACGGCGTTGTCAGGGAAGAAGGCCTTGAATTCGCTGTAGAGCTGGGCGGCGAGGGTCTTGTTGGGCGCCAGGATCAGCGCCGGCCGCTGGGTGGCGGCGATGACCGACGCCATGGTGAAAGTCTTGCCCGAGCCGGTGACTCCGAGCAGGACCTGGTCGTGTTCCTTCTCGTTGGCGCCCGCGACCAGATCGCGGATCGCGGTCGGCTGGTCACCCGCCGGCTCATAGTCCGCGACCAGCCGGAAAGGCCGTCCCCCCTCCGACTTGGCCGGCCGCACAGGCCGGTGCGGCGTCCAGGCGACCGCCATGGCGTCATCATAGTTGAACACCGCCGACATGTCGGACACGCCGGGAAGACGGGGAGAACGGGACATGAACGGCAAGGTAGGGGGTCAGGGGGGCTTGGGCAAGGAAGAGCGCCACGAAACACACGAAACGCGCGCTCAAGTAGGCGCGACAGGCCGCGCCTCCCCGAGCTCGAGGGTAGGCGCCAGGCAGCGCCGGCGACAGGCGCGACCCTAGTTGTGGGAGTTGAGCTGCATCGACCTGGCGCCCGGCGTGGCGCGGTCGCCGCTGCCGGAGCGGCGCGGGTCCAGGGGCTGCAGGTTGGTCGGCACGTCCTGCATGGCCAGGGGCGAGTTGGGCTTGTAGGTGCAGACCGGGTCGGCGTCGGCGGGATCGAGATGGTTGGGCCGTTTCATGCCGGCGAAGGTGACCACCACCCGGACGGTGTGGATGGGGCTCGGCTTCAGCGAATAGGTGAAGGCCTGGGACTTGCCGGGATCGATACGGCCGCGGCCCTCGCCGGTCTCGGCCATCAGGGGATAGCCGAACTGGTCGACGGCCGTGAACGACAGGGGCGGGATGGCGATGCGCTTGTTGCGGGTGTTTTCGATGGAGCCGGTGACGAACAGATAGGCGTCGCCCTTGTCGTCGTGCCGTTCCACGGCGCGCACATCGTGAAGTTTGAGGTCCTCGAATTCCTTGGGCACCAGGGCGTTCTTGCGGTCGGCCCGCTCGGCGGCGTTCGAGAAGATCACCCCGTTCCAGGTGGTGATGTCGGCGCCTTCCTTGACCAGCTCCTGGATGTCGATGGCCTTTTGCAGAGCTTCGTCCAGGTCCATCTGGGCCTTGAGCATTTCGGTGACCGCGTCCTGGCGGGCGAGCTCGGCCTTTTCAACGTCGGCCTGGGAGGCGGCGCCCGAGGCTGCGGCGATGCGCACGTTCTGGGCGGCGATGGTGGTGTCCTCGGCGTTGCGCGACCAGGTCGAGACGCGGCGGGCGGCGTCGGCGCCGTCTTCATAGCCGATCATGCGCTCGACATTGGGCGGGGTGCCGTAGAGGGCCTCATAGCAGTCATAGATGGTGGCGCGGCCGTCCTCGAAGGTGCTGCGCAGGTCGCGGGCCTTGAAGCCCTGCTGGTGGATTTCCTCCGGCGTGAAGATCGGCGCGCCCTTGCCAACCGTCGGCACGGGCACGCCCGAGCCGTGAATGACCAGGGGATCGACCGTGGTTGCGGCATCTCCGCTGGGCTGCTGGGCCGAGACAGAGGTCGCGCCCAGCCCGCCAGCCGCCGCCGACATCAGGGCCAACGCGGCGATGGCGCGGATCGGCCGGCCGGCCCTGTCCCTGAAGAAGATACGCCCCATTCCAAAAGCTCCGGGACGCGCCTCGCCAGGCCCCCGCCAAGGTTCAACGTCCAGGCCGCATCCTCTAGCAGGAATGCGGCTCGCGTTTGTCAGGAATGTTGCATTTGGCGGCAACCGGGCGATGGGGCGCCCTGGCGGCGCACACCCGCGCAGCTGAACCTTTCACAACGGCGATGGTCACGCATGGTTAACAAACGCGGGCGCAGCCTGATGCACAGCTCGAAAGGGCTGTGAGTCGCTGAAAAGGAGGCATCTGATGTCTATCCGCGACGTCGACATTGTCGACTACGTCTACCTGGAGGACGATACCGGCACGCCGGTGCTGGTGGTCTCCGACCCCATGACCTGGAAACCGCCCGAGGACGAGGACCATCTGGAACTGTTGCGCGAAAAGCTGAACAGCCAGATCGCCTTTGTAGAGACCGGCCAGCTGGGATCGATCTATCCGCCCTATCGCGGCGGCATCGTCCGCGTCGAGGTCGTGGCCCGCCACGCCCTGACCCACGAGGCGAAGGAATTCTACGGCGTAGCCGAACGGATCATGCGCAAGTCGAACCTGGATTTACAGTTCCGGCTTTGTGACGCGTAGAGCCTATTTCTGGCTGGCGGCGTCCACCGGCCTGGCGTTCAGCCAGTCGTGGATGGTGGTGTTGGCCAGGGGGCCGGCGTCCTGCTCGATCCAGTGGCTGGCGTCGGGCAGCCACATGACGGTGACGTCCTTGGCGCCGCGCATCCAGGTGGTGTTGTGGCCCTGGGGCAGGAGGGCGGTGTCCTTTTCGCCGCTGAGCACCAGGATAGGCACATTGATCTTCGGCAGGTCGGGCACCGTGACCGCCGTGCCTGTGCCGGACGGATAGTTGGCCCGGTAGTAGTTCATCATCGAAGCAAAGCTGGAGCGCTTGAAGGCCTCGACATATTTCGGCTTGGCTTCCGGGTCCTTGACCCAGCCGGCCAGGCCCTCGGCGGTCATGCTGTTTTCCGACCCGGCCTGCTGGAAGCGGCGGGCGTAGCCGCTGGAGGCCTGCTGGGCCGGATCGTCGCGCAGTTCCATCTGCATGTTGGTGGGGTGCGGCACCGACAGGATGACGAGGCGGTCGACCAGGGCGGGTTTGCTGAGCGCGACATTCCAGGCGATGGAGGCGCCCCAGTCGTGACCGATGATGATCGCGCTCTTGCGGCCCTCGGCGGCGATGACGGCGGCGACGTCGGCGACCAGGTGGTCCTGGGTGTAGTTGGCCACGCCCTCTGGCTTGTCCGATAGGTTGTAGCCGCGGGTGTCCATGGCCACGACGCGGTACTGCGGCGCCATCTCGGCCATCAGATTGCGCCAAGTGTACCAGAAGTCCGGATAGCCGTGGATCATGATGACCAGCGGCTTGTTCGCCGCGCCGGCCGAGACGTAGTGGATCTTGACCCCGTCGTCGTTGGCGTAGTGGTCGGTGAATTTGGGCAGGGGTTTGGTCGCCGCCTTGGGCGCGGCGGCGGTCGCCTTGGTCGCGGCCTTGGCGGCGGCGGCTTTCGGGGCGGCCTTCGGGGCGTCAGCGCCCTGGGCGGCCAGGCCGGCGGCGGTAAGAACCAGGGCGGCGATGCCGGCGGTGATAAGGCGGGCGGATTTCATGGGCGGTTTCCTTAGGCGCGTTGAGTGGCGGCTTCGATGGGGCGGGCGTCGAGCCAGTCTCTGATGGCAGTGGCCGAGGCTTCGGCTTCGTCCTGTTGAATAAAGTGATCGCTGTTCGGATAGAAGACCAGCGTGACGTCCTTGTCGACATAGTTCCACACGCCCGCATGGCCGTCGGCGTGCAGGGCCTTGTCCTTCATGCCGTGCAGGACCAGCAGGGGTCCCTTGGCGCGGGGGAATTCAAAGTTGGCGGGCAGGGGGGTGTCGGCGGTGATGCGCGGATAGTTGGCGCGGTAATAGTTCATCATGGCCGCGAAGTCCGACCGGGCGAAGGCCTCGCGGTAGCGGGCGCGCACGGCCGGGTCCTTTACCCAGAAGGTCAGGCGCTCGAGCGTCAGGTTGTTTTCCGAGCCTTCGTTCTGGAAGTCGCGGGCGTACTGGCTGTTCTTTTGCTGATCCGGGTTGCCGGCCAGCATACGGACCATGCCGGCGGGATGGGGGACCGACAGGATCACCAGAAGGTCGACGATCTCGGGCCGCTTGAAGGCGACGTTCCAGGCGATGGAGGCGCCCCAGTCGTGGCCAATGATGATGGCGCTCTTGCGGCCCTCTGCGGCGATCACCGCCTCGACATCGGCGATCAGGTGGTTGTAGCGGTAGTTGTCCTCGCCCTTGGGCTGGTCGGACAGGTTATAGCCGCGGGTGTCCATGGCCGCGCAGCGATAGGCGTCGCCGAGCGCGCCCATCA
>CAZJBC010000202.1:0-5575 GCA_964543805.1 uncultured Brevundimonas sp. | reverse complement strand
GGGTGAGGGCCTCGGCCAGGGCGACGTCGGCCTCGTCGGCGGTGGCGGCGCGCTCAACGCCTGGACCCACCAGCACCACGATCTCGCCCTTGGGGGCGTTCAGCCGCGGATCGGCGGCCAGGTCGGTGAGGGGGCCGCGCACCACGGTCTCATGCAGCTTGGTCAGCTCCCGGGCCACGGCGCCCTCGCGGGGGCCGAACACGGCGGCCATGTCGGCCAGGCTGGCGGCCAGGCGCGAGCCGCCCTCGTAGAAGATCAGGGTGGCGCGGACGGCGGCCAGGTCCTCGAAAAAGGCGCGCCGTGCGGCAGACTTCGGCGGCGGAAAGCCGGCGAACAGGAAACGATCGGCCGGCAGGCCGGCGACGGTCAGCGCGGCCAGGGCGGCCGAGGCGCCCGGGATTGGCCAGACCTTATGACCGGCGGCGATAGCGTCCGTGGCGATGCGATAGCCCGGGTCGGAGACCAGCGGCGTGCCGGCGTCGGAAACCAGGGCGATGCGCGCGCCTTCGGCGAGGCGGTCCATGATCTTGGGCGAGACCCGCTCGGCGGCATGGTCATCGCAGCGCTCCAGCCGGGCTTTCAGACCGTAGGCGGCCAGAAGTTTTCCGGTCACCCGCGTGTCCTCGGCCAGCACCAGATCGCAGGCGGCCAGCACATCAAGCGCGCGCAGGGTGATGTCGCGCAGATTGCCGATCGGCGTGGCCACCAGATAGAGACCCGGCTCCAGCGGCGCGGGGTTGAGGGCGGGCGGGGCGAGCGGGGGACGGGCCATAGGCTACCGGATCAGTTCGCGGGTTAGGCCGTCAAGGAGAGTTCTACCCCGACGCGTGGCGATCAGACGGCCGCCGGCCATAACCAGCAGGCCCTGGAGGACCAGATCCTCAATGCGCTGGCGGTCCAGGTTGAGCGGAGCGATCTCGATCAGGGGCACGCCCTCGATCGACCGCAGGCCCAGCAGCAGGCGCTCGAGCGCATACTGGCGCGGTTTCAGGTTTTCGGGCGCGCGGCAACCGATGCCGGTCTCGGTGACACTGGCGATATAGTCGGCGACCCGGTGTTCGCCCTCCGTGGCCAGCCGCCCGGGCCCCGTGGTCAGCCGTCCGTGGGCGCCGGGACCCGCCCCCAGATAGTCCCAACCGCGCCAGTAGGCGAGATTGTGGACGGAGCGGGCGGCCTCGCCGCGCGCGTGGTTGGAGACCTCGTAGGCCTCGTACCCGGCCGCGCCCAGGATGTCCTGCGTGGCGTCGTAGAGATCGGCGCTTTCATCGCCCTTCAGGGGCGTCAGGATCTTGCGGCGCACGGCCCGTTCGAAGGCGGTGCCGGCCTCGATAGTCAGCTGGTAGGGCGAGATGTGTTCCGGCTCCAGGGCGATGGCCTGCCTCAGCCCCTCGCTCCAGTCCCCCACCGTCTGACCCGGCAGGGCGTAGATAAGGTCCAGCGACAGACGCGGAAAGGCCCGGGCGGCGATAGCGGCGGCCCGGCGCGCCTCGGCGGCGGAGTGGTTGCGGCCGAGGAACTTCAACGCCGCATCGTCCAGCGACTGGACGCCCAGCGACAGGCGTTGCACGCCGGCGGCGGCGAAGGCGGCGAAGCGGCCGGCCTCGGCGTCGGTGGGGTTGGCTTCCAGGGTGACTTCGACAGACCCATCCGTCGGCCAGAGCCGCCGGGCGGTCTCGATGATCCGGCCGGCCCAGTCGGGATCCATCAGCGAAGGCGTGCCGCCGCCGAAGAAAACCGACGCCAGGCGCCGGGGCCCCATCAGGTCGGCCTGGCCTTGCAGGTCGGCGGCGATGGCCCGCGCCAGCGCCCCCTGCTCGGCCTGGCCGCGGTCGCGCACGACATTGAAATCGCAATAGGGGCAGATGCGGGCGCAGTAGGGCCAGTGCACATAGACCGCCAGGGGCGCAGGGTCAGTCAATCAGGGCCGCCTTCAGCTGGGCGAACGCCCGGGCGCGGTGGCTCATGGCGTCCTTTTGGGCCGGGGGCATTTCGCCGAAGGTCAGATCGCCGCCCAGGGGCGTGAAGATCGGATCGTAGCCAAAGCCGTTGGCCCCCCGCCCGGGGAAGGTCAGGATCCCGTCGATGCGCCCTTCGAACACGACGGCGGGACCGTCCGGCCAGGCGACCGCCAGGGCGCAGGTGAACCAGGCGGAAAAGTCGTCTGCCCCGACCTCGGCCAGCCGCGCTTCGACCCGGGCCATGGCCAGGCCGAAATCCTTGTCTGGTCCCGCCCAACGAGCCGAATAAACGCCCGGCGCGCCGTCCAGGGCCAAGGCGCTGAGACCGGAATCATCGGCGATGGCGATCAGGCCGCAGGCCCGGGCCGCATGGCGGGCCTTGAGGATCGCATTGCCGACAAAGCTGACCTCGGTTTCCTCCGGTTCCGGCACGTCCAGCGCGCCGGCGGAGACCAGATCAAAGCGGCCATCCAGCAGGGCCGCCAGCTCGACCGCCTTGCCGGGGTTGTGGGTCGCCGCCACCAGACGGGTTCCATTCGGTAGCGCCAGCGCCATCTATCGCCTCGCCGAAGCCTTGATCCAAGGCGCCTTCCTCCCGGTTTGCGACCTCTCTGGCAAGGGCGGACATGATTACGCCCATTTATCCGTTGTGCGTTGCGATATAGAAATATCATAACACTTGATTGTTTTTCGATAAGACCGTATTGAATATCGCCATGGGGCTACCTATTTCTGCCCTGTCGGAGCCGGATAGGCCGACTTTGATGGTGCAGTGCACAATTAGGAGCGACTTTTATGACCTACGAAAACGTCACTTTGCTGGACCGGGCCGCGAATTTCGCGGGCGCTCTGGCCCTGCTCGCCGGCCTGGTGCTTGGCGCGGCTGTGTTTGTTGCCCAGTCCCTGTAATGCGTAACGCTTTCAAGCGCGGCCATTACGGGGCATGCTCGCCGACTGTCTGACGCGCTTTGCCGTCGGACAGTCCGGCGGGTATGATAAAATCCGGCCGGAGAACCGGATATTGAACAATAAAAAGGGAGAGGCCCCATCGTCATGCGCACCCTGGGCCCGCGCTCGGTATCGAGCTTTCTGAAAGTTTTTCTGGATCTGGCGTTCGTGGTCACGACCCTATGGCTTGTGTTCCTGGGCGCGCTGGCGCTGCTCAGCGCCCTGCAGATGTCGGCGGGCGTTCACCTGCCGAACTGGCATTGGGCGTTCAGCAGTCAACCTCTGTTCGCCTCGACGCCGCGCGGCGCGGCCTGGCTGCTGACCGGCTGCTTGTTCACCCTCGGCCTTTGGGTGATTGTCGGGCGCCTTCGCAAGATCTTCGTCACCCTGATCGCCGGTCAGCCGTTCCAGGCTGAGAACGCCCGCCGGTTGCGGGTGATCGGCCTGGTGCTCGCGGCGCTGGAATTCTCGCGCTACGGGGTGTGGGCGATCATGATCTCGGGCACCGCTATCGGCCAGAACCGCCTGTTCCAGCCACAGATTGATTTTGTCGGCCTGTTCGCGATCGGGGTGATGTTCGTCCTGGCCGAGGTGTTCGATGAGGGCGTGCGCATGCGCAAGGACCTCGACCTGACCATTTGATGCAACGCAATAGGGCGTTGATCGACTAACGATATGCCGCTAACCGTGAAGGCAAGTCCGCCCTACAAGCCGGACAATTGACGAGGAACTGGTCTTTTCCATGCCCATCCGGGTCCATCTCGATCGCGTTCTGCTGGAGCGGCGCATGTCGCTGACCGAGCTTGCCGATCGCGTTGGCGTGACCATCGCCAACCTGTCGATCCTGAAGACGGGCAAGGCCCGGGCTGTGCGTTTCTCAACCCTCGACGCCCTGTGCCGCGAGCTGCAGTGCCAGCCGGGCGACATTCTGGTCTTCACCGAAGGCCCGCCGGACGAGGACGGCGAAGAGGCCGCAGACTAGGAGCCGCCATGGCGACACAGCTGACCTACGCCATCAAGTTTGTCGCCGACATGGATGCGGCCGTGGCCTTTCACCGCGATGTTCTCGGCCTGACTCTGAAATTCGCCTCGCCCGAATGGAGCGAGTTTGTCACTGGCGGCACGACCCTGGCCCTGCATATCGCCTCGGCTGACAATCCGGCCGGCGGCGTGCAGCTGGGCTTTGGCGTCGATGATATTGACGCCCTTCACGCCGCCCTGACCGCAAAGGGCGTCATCTTTACCCAGGCGCCCGTGGCGATGCACGGAAGCAGACTCGCCCGGTTCATCGGACCGGACGGAGCGGAGATTTCAGTCAGCGGAACCTAGCCGGCGCGGCCGGTTCTCTTGCCCAAATCTAGACCCCGCCTTCGGTTGCTTGTCGGAGCGTGATTCCGATGCGCCTGTTCTGAATGCGTAGCTGCATGAATTCCTCACAGGTGTAACGGCGGCGACTGCACAAAGGCGTTCTTCAATGCCCGCGATGAGCACCGCCGTCCTTTCCCGCCGGACTCTCCTTGCCGCCGGTCTGGCCCTGACAGCAGCGCCAGCGCTCGCCGCACCCGACTGCCCGCGCCTGATCGCCGCCGCTCGCCGGCAAATCGGCGTGACCACCGGCTACGACCCCGCCTACCGAAAGCTTGCCTACCCCGGAGGCGACCTGCCGCGCGAAACCGGCGTGTGCGCCGACGTCATCGTTCGGGGGGCCCGCGACGCTTTCGGTCTGGATCTGCAGCGTCTTGTGCACGAGGACATGACGGCGGCCTTTTCGGCCTATCCCAAAAAGTGGGGCCTGCCGCACCCGGACGCCAATATCGACCACCGCCGCGTGCCGAACCTGGAAACCTATTGGCGCCGGTCAGGCGCGGAGGTCTGGCGGGGCCGGAGCATCCTTTGGGGTTCTGGCTTTCCGGGACCGCTACAGCCCGGCGATATCCTGACCTGGCGGCTGCCGGGCGGCGGCTCGCATGTGGGCCTGGTCTCCCAGACCGGATTGTTGACCCGCGTCATCCATAATATCGGCGGCGGCGCTCAGGAAGTTCCGCTGCTGGAACTGGCGGCCTTCAGCCCTTACGGCCTCTATCGCTGGCCCAAGGCCTAACGCGCGACGGCGATCTTCTGCATGGCCGATAGTTCGCTGATGCCTTTTTCCGCCAGCGAGAACAGCTGCTCGAATTCGGCGCGGGAAAAGCCGCGCTTTTCGCCGGTGGCCTGGACCTCGACGATGTCGCCCGAGCCGGTCAGCACGAAGTTGGCGTCGGCCTCAGCGTTGGAGTCTTCCTCGTAGTCGAGATCCAGCACCGGCAGGTCCTTGTAGACGCCGCAGGAAACGGCGGCGACGGAATCGAGGATGGGATCGGCTTTCAGCACGCCTTCGTCCAGAAGGTATTGCGTGGCCATGCGCAGCGCCACCCAGGCGCCGGTGATCGAGGCTGTGCGGGTGCCGCCGTCGGCCTGCAGGACGTCGCAGTCGATAGAGATCTGGCGCTCGCCCAGCGCCTTCATGTCGATAATGGCGCGCATGGAGCGGCCGATCAGGCGCTGGATTTCCTGGGTGCGTCCGCTCTGCTTGCCGGCCGCGGCCTCGCGCCGGCCGCGGGTGTGGGTAGCCCTGGGCAGCATGCCGTATTCGGCGGTGACCCAGCCCTGGCCCTTGCCGCGCAGGAAGC
>CAZJBC010000201.1:0-5576 GCA_964543805.1 uncultured Brevundimonas sp. | reverse complement strand
ATCGACGTTCAGGCGCCCTTTCAGATTTTCAAGAGCCGAATCGATGGTGGCAGCGTCGCCCGAGGCGAACGCGGCGCGAAAGCCGAAGTCCCGTGACAACAGGTCTGCGCCGTCATGCAACTGGTCGGACCGCAGTTTCAGCAGCCGCTCAAACACATTGCCGTTGGCGGTCAGGTCGGCGCGCACCGTTCGCTCGGCGGCGCCTGTCACCGCTCCATAGACGGCGATGGCCACCAGCAGCAGGGCCAGCGCGAACAGGCCCGCATAGCGCAGGGTCAGCCGCGTCTGCAGCCGGTTGAAAAACGTCGGTCTAGTAAGATCCATGGCTCATCGGCGCGGCGCGTGTCTCGACCGGCACGGACAGGGCCTGCGCGGTCGCCCCGATGGCGAGGGTCTGTTCCACGGCGCCGTCCTTGGCCTTGCCGTAAGGGTGCCAGACCTTCACCCGGGCCGATCCGACCGGCACGCCGCGCACGACGGCGACGCCCTGAGCATTGGTCTTGGCCGCGTAGGGCGTGTCGACCACATCGATGAAGGCGACCATGCGGTCGTGGATATTGCAGCCGATGCTGACGATGCCAGCCTTGTCGAACTTCACAGTGGGCGCTTCGCCATGACCGTAGAGCTTCAACTCAAAGGTCTTGGCCGGCGAGAAGGAATAGACGTGGTGGCGCACCTTATCGAGGTTGGGAAACGACACCTCGGCGCCGACCGGCACGATCAACACCAGGGGGTCGAACATGATGTCGTGCTGGGTCATCTTGAACGGACCCTCCAGCCGCGCGCCGCCGGCGCCGGATGCCGGATAGACGCTGACCACGGCGTCGGCCACCGGCTTTCCGGCGGCGCTGCGAACGGTCACGGTCAGGTCTGCGGCGTGGGCCATGCCGGCCAGGGCGCAAAACGCCGCAACAATCAAAGGCAAACGCATGCCGCATTGATAACGTCCAAGGGTGAAGGGCCAGTTAAGCAAAACTCCAAGCGTAGCAGGGGCTTAGACGGCGAATCCGGCGCGTCCGATCCAGCCACGAAACGGACCGATTTCGGCCACGGAAACGGTTCATCAGAGTCGTCTGAAATGACGGGGACCGGCCATGAATCGTAAGCTTCTCTGCCTGTTTGCGGCGTCAGGGCTTGTCGCCGGTTGCGCGGCGTCTGATCCGGGACCGCTGCATGGACCCGGCGCCCGGGGAGAGCCCGGCGCGCCGGCCGGACCGCGCCTGTTCATCAGCCCGGCGGGCGAGCCGTTCCGGCCGAATGGTTCGGGCCTCGATCCCATGCGGGTCTGGTTCGATCAGGCCGACGCCAACCACGACGGCGGCATCGACCGGCCCGAATTTTCGGCCGACCATCAGCGCTTCTTCGCCACCCTCGACCTCGACCACGACGGGGTTCTGCGCGGGCCCGAAATCCGCAACTACGAGGAAAACATCGCTCCGGAGATCGCCACCCAGCCGGGCGGCGGCCGCGGGCCTGGCGGACGTGGCGGCGGAGGCGGACGCGGCGCCGGCCCGCGCGACGACGGCTTTCCCGAAGGTGGAGGCGGCGGTGGCGGCGGTCGTGGCCGGGGTGGCGGCAGCGGCGGGCGCGGCGGCGGATCGGGCCGCGGCGGCGGACCGGGCGGCGGCGGAGGTGGCGGCGGCGTAACCGGCGCCGGCCGCTTTGGCCTGCTGGCCGAGCCCGAACCGCTTGGCGCGGCCGACACCAACGCCGATTTTGTCATCTCCACAGCCGAATGGTCCGCCGCCGCCGAGCGCCGGTTTGCAACGCTCGACGCCAATCACGACGGCGTCCTGCGCTTTGAGGAGCTGCACCGCCTGTCGGCCGCCCAGCCAGGACGATGAGGCGACCAAACGCCACGCCTGGGGCCAAGCTTGCATTGCGGGGGCGACATAATCAGCGCCTTCAATGGGCGTAGCCTCGCAGGCGCCAAAAACGCCGGCTGGGCTCGAAGGCGGGCCGCCGCGGTCTGAGACGGGGACGGACATGAAACGCAACTTGCGCGCCATTGCGGCGCTGATCCTGATCAACGGGGCCGTGCTGGCCTGCGCGAACCTGGCGCTGGCGGGCGGCAACCCGGGCGGCGGCGGGGGCGGCGGAGGCGGAGGGGGCGGTTTCGGCGGCGGCTTTGGCGACAGTGGCGGCGGCGGCGGCGGCGGCGGCCGTCGGGGTGGCGGCGGCGGTGGTCGCGGCGGCAATGGCGGCGCGCCCGGCGCGCCCGCCGCGCCTCAGCCGCGCAGGCCGGCCGATCGCTACTGCACCGAAATCGATCTGGGCGACCTGCCCGCCGGCGCGCAGGTTCAGGCCCTGACCGTCGTGGTCTCACCCAAGGGCAAGGCAATTTCCCCGGCTGAGGAAGAGCTGTTTCAGCGCTGTTACGCCCTGGACCTCCTTGCCGGAGCCGGCAGCTTTCCCCCGTCGCAGTCGCCGCAATCCATAGATCTTCGCGTGCCCGCCCTGGTCCTCAGTTCGATGCCGGAAATGATGCGCGCTTCGGTGTCCATGGCCTACGACGGTGCGCCCAGCCGCGTCCTGATGACCGCCGATCCCAAGGGCGAGATAAAGCTCTATCTGCCGCGCGAGGATCTCGATCCGACCATGGCCCGCATGCAGGGCATGACCATCGCCAACCTGGGTTTGATGGTGACGGTTAAGAGCGCGTCCGGCGCGGTGGCGGCCAGGTCCAACGTGTTCCTGATCGGCGCCAAGCTGACCGCCGGCAAGGACAAGGTGACGCTCAAGGCCGACAAGGTCGAACTGAAGGACGTGGTCAAATGGACCGACCCGGCCGACATGCCGCTGACCTGGAACGGGACGAAATTCAGTGACGCGGCTGGACATCCGGTAAACTTCTGAGGACGCCTTGGACGAAGCCGGGGATCAAAGGACTGTCCTTGAAAAGCGGGACGACGAACTTGGCGCCCAAATCATGGCGGACGGTGGCGAGGGCCGCTCAAGTTTCGTCTGGTTTCTCGCCTCGCTCGGACCGGACAAATTCTTCGTCTGGCCTCTGTGGAAAAAATTGCTGTTTGTTCTCGCTGTAATCGTGTTGGGAACAGGCTCTTTCGCGCTGTACGCCTACGTCAGGGACTGGGTTCTGCACCTTTGACCTGCCGTTAAGCCGCCGCCGTTAGTCTGCCGGCCATGAAACGGGCCCAGCCTGCCAGTCCGACGCCCCTCGCGGCCCTCAGCCACGAGTTCCGCACGCCGCTGAACGCCGTGCTGGGCATGGCGCGCCTGCTGGAAGGCACGCGCCTGACCGCCGAACAGAAATCCTATGTCGCGGCGCTGAAGCAGAGCGGCGATCACCTGCTCAGCCTGGTCGGCGATGTGCTGGACCTGGCGCGCCTGGACGCCGGCGCCCTGACGCTCAATCCGGCGCCGATGAAGGTCGAGGATCTGTTGCAGTCGGTGGCCGAGCTGCTCAGCCCCCGCGCCCACGAAAAGGGCCTGGAGATCGCCTGGGCCGCGCCGGCCGACCTGCCGCCGATCCTGGCCGATCAGGGGCGGCTGAAACAGGTGCTGTTCAATCTGGCCGGCAATGCGGTCAAGTTCACTATGCGCGGCGGCGTGCTGCTGGGCTGCGCCTATTCGCCTGCCGGACGCGGCCGCCTGCGTCTTCGCCTGACCGTGCGCGACACCGGCCCGGGCGTGCCCGCCGACCGCCAGGACCGCATCTTCGAGGCCTTTACCCATGCCGACGACCGCGACGGCGCGCGTCCCGATTCCACCGGGCTTGGCCTTGCCATCGTGCGGCGTTTGGCCCAGGCGCACGACGGCGCGGTCGGGGTTGAGTCCTCGCCCGGCGAAGGGGCGACGTTCTGGTTTGAGGCCACGTTCGAGACGGCCGGAAAAGCTGCATCATCGCGACCGCTGGCCGGCATGAGCGTGGTCATCGCCTCGCCCTCGGCCATCCTGCGCGACGCCGCCTCGCGCCAGATCGAGGCGGCCGGCGGCCGGGCGATCGCCTGCCTGACCCGCGACGAGGCCGTGGCCCGCGCGCCTGCGGGCTGCGTCGTGCTGATGGACCAGGCCCTGGCCGGCGCCAAGGGCCCGCGTCTTCGTCCCCTGGCCGACCACCACAGCCTGATCCTGCTGCCGCCCGAGGCGCGCCGACGTCTTGGCCGCAGCCGCGCGGCCGGGTTCGCCGGCTATCTGATCAAACCCCTGCGGCCCGTCTCGCTCAGCGAACGGGTGCTGGCCGCCCTGGGCCGCGAGGCCGCCGGCGGCACGGATGAACGGGCCGATATCGGCTCGGCCAGGGGCGCCCGGGTGCTGCTGGTCGAGGACAACCCCATCAACGCCCTGCTGGCCCGCAAGCTGCTCGAGCGCGAAGGCTGCGCCGTCGAGATGGCTGCCAGCGCTGAGGAGGCCATGCTGGCCGCCGCAGCCATGAGCTATGATCTGATCCTGATGGACCGTCGCCTGCCCGGCATCGACGGCGCGACGGCCACGCGCCGACTGCGGGCAGCGGGCATTACCGCCCCCATCGTCGCCCTGACCGCCGACGCCTTCGAGGAAGATCGCCAGGCGTGCCTGGCCGCCGGCATGGACGATTTCCTCACCAAGCCGCTCGACCCCCACGCCCTGCGCGCCCTTCTGGCCCGGGCGCTGTCAGACCGCTGGACGAAAGCCCCCAGGATCGCCAAGCTCGCGTCCTGACGCGCGCCTGCATGATTCACGAGGGAGTACGGCCTTGACTGACAGCCCGGACGCGCCGCCAAAACGCACGCTTCTGAGCGCCCTGGCAGTATTTATCGACCGGCGCACCATCTGTATGCTTGGCTTGGGCTTTGCGTCCGGACTGCCCAATCTGCTGATATTCGACACGCTTTCGGCTTGGCTGCGCACAGCGGGCGTCTCGCTGTCAGTCATCGGGTTTTTCGCCCTGGCGACGCTTTCCTACTCGTTGAAATTCGTTTGGGCGCCGTTGGTTGATCGCACCCAGGTGCCGGTGCTGACGCGCCTTCTAGGTCATCGCCGATCCTGGATGATGGTCACCCAGCTGCTAATCATCGGCGGCCTTTTTCTGATTTCAGGTTGCAATCCCGCGACCGGGCTATGGCGGGTAGCGATCTTCGCAATCACCGTCGGCTTTGCCGGGGCCACCCAGGATATTGTCATCGACGCCTGGCGCATCGAGGCCGCGCCAGGAGACCGTCAGGGGCCGATGGCCACGAGCTATCAATGGGGCTATCGAATCGCGGTCGTTGTCGCCGGCGCTGTGCCGCTCATCATGGCCCAGCGCTACGGCTGGAATCTTTCCTACGCGGTGATGGCAGGTCTGATGGCGCTGGGGCTGGCGGCGGTAATCTTTGCCCCGCGGGAAGCCCAGCACTACCTGCGGCCTGTTCCGGTTGAGGATATTCCGTCCAGGCCGGTGCTGGAGGTCGTCGAGTGGATTGCCCGCCTGGCCCTGATTACCGTGGGAGCGATCATTATCGGCTCCGGACTTTCCGGGTCGGCTGACGTTCTGGTCAACATTGCCAAGTCTCTGGGTGTGTCAGCGACTGACGCGGCGGCCTTGAAAGCCGCATGGACGGCAAAGTCGAGCGGCGTATTTCTGCAGTTGCCGG
>CAZJBC010000200.1:0-5611 GCA_964543805.1 uncultured Brevundimonas sp. | reverse complement strand
CTATCGCCTGCGCGCGGCGATCGGTGCGCCGCTCAGCGCCTTCACCAGGGCCGGCGCCACCGGCGACGAGCGCGAAGGCAGGGTGCTGGAAGGCGCCCTGACCTACGACGGGCGCAAGTCAGGCGCGCCGCTGGCCGGCTTCAACAGCGCCGGCGCAGAGGTGCGGCTGGTCTACCGCTTTGGCTCCAGGAACGGGGAATAAGAGGATGTCCGCAAATCATCGCCGCCTCGCCGCCACGCTCCTGCTGGTCGTTGTCATTCCCGCCGCCGCCCTGGCCCAGCAACAGGTTGGGGTCAATTCGGCGATCCGCAATCAGGTGCAGATGAAGACCGCCCGCGATGCGGCCCCTCGCCCAGCGGTCATCCGCGAACAGGTGCACATCGGCGACGCCGTCCAGACCGGCGCCGCCAGCCAGCTGCAGGTGCTGCTGCTGGACAAGTCGGTGTTCACCGTCGGGCCCAACGCGCGGCTGACGATCGACAAGTTCGTCTACGATCCGGCCAAGTCGTCCAGCGAGGTGGCCGCCAGCGTGGCCCGAGGCGCCTTCCGGTTTGTTTCGGGCGGGCCGGCTGGTCCCGGCGGGCGGACGATTTCGACCCCCGCCGGATCCATCGGCATTCGCGGCACCATGGTGGAGGGCGCCGTCGGGCCCGACGCCCTGAGCGTTCTGGCCAAGAGCCCGGGCGCGCCCCACTGTTCCGGCGATCCGGAAAGGGCGGTGCTGGTCGTATTGCGCGGCCCCGGCTCCCACACCACGGGATTCGACAAGCCGGGCGCCCTGGACGTCACCATCGGCGGAGCCAAGGTCACCCTGGCTACACCTGGACAGGCGGTGCTGCTCTGCGGCGGGCCTGCCAGCCCTTTCACCCTGTCGGATGCGGCCCTGGGCGCCCTGAGCGATCTGCTGCGACCCGGCGGCGGCGGCGGCAACGGCTCGGAGATCGGCTCCATTGGTCTGGCGTCCAATTCGATCCCGGACACCGTCGATCCCACCCGGTTCCCGCCGGCGCCTTCGGAAATTGACCAGGTATTCGTAGGCTTCCCGCGGCGGCCGCCGCCGAAGCCGCCATGCGATCCGCTTGTGAAGGTTTGCCCCTAACCGCCTTCGCGTCCGTTCGCCGCGTCTGCGACTCTTGACGCGTCGTGCGGCTTGCGGCTGGGCAGGTCTGGCGCGTGATAGCTGTGGCATTCGGCGCAGTCTGCGGAGGCGGCCTGCTTCACCTGGGTCTTGTCGCGGCCGTGGCAGGTGGCGCACTGGCCGACCGAGGGCAGCAACAGGTCGCTGGATTTCGTTGAAGCCTCGGCCGCGTGACAACTGATGCAGGCCGGCCCGCCCGGATCGCTGGCCCGGTGACCGGCGGTGCGGTGATCGAAGGTTCCGCGCATCAGATAGCGGCTGGTCAGGCGAACAGGCGCAACCAGCGGCGCGTCGGCAGCCTTGTTCGCCGGGATCAGCAGGTGACAGCCGGCGCAGACGCCGCCGGACTGAAAGGCGGCCTGGACGGCGTGATCGGCCTGACGGGCGGCGTCCGGACGGACGGTCGCGGCCAGGGCGACGCGCGCGCCCTCGGCGGCGAGGCCTGGGCGGCGGCGGCCGGGCTCGGGAACCGGCGGCGCGGGCAGACGGGCGTAGAAGGCGCGGATGGCGGCGATGACCTGGGCGGGCTCGCCGTGCGGCAGGCGGCTCACGCCCAGGGCCGCATCGCCGATGGCCAGCGAATGGCAGGCCTCGCAGTCGCGCTCCATGTTCACAGGCTCATAGCCTGGGCCGTTGGCGGCCGGATGGTGACAGTCGGCGCACTCAAGGCCGGCGCCATAGCGCCCCAGGGTCTGGGCCATGCGCGCCACGCCGCCGCCGGCCATCAGATGCTGGGCGTGGGAGAAAGACAGGCCCGAGGCCTCGGCCGGATGGTCGCTTAAGGAGGCGCGGACGATGCGCGCCTTGCCGGCCTCGATTCCCACCGTCACCAGCGGACGGAAGTTGGGATGGCGCGCCCAGTCGGGGGTGTCGATGAGCGGCGTGTCCGCCAGGCGCCGGCGCAAGGCGCCATGACAGTCAGTGCAGCTGTTGGCGACTTTCAGCGCCGGGATCGGCGGCAGGCCGGCCAGATCGGGCGGGCGGAATCCCGTCGGACCCTGGTGCTCGCTGTGGCAGGTGACGCAACGGTCGTCGGGCCGGCCGAACGCTTTCCTGATCGCCGCCCTCACCCGTGAGGCGACATCGCCCGGCGGCGGCGGAACCGCTTTCAGCAGGCGCGCATGGACGGCGTGGTCGTTGATGAACAAGGGCGCCGACAAGCTTCCCGCTGCGCGCACGGCGCTGACCGTCTGGGCCACAATCGCCGGCTGACGCGCGGCGGCGTGGCAGCTGAGGCAGGCATCGTCGCGCACCGCCACAAAGGCCTTCTGGTGACAGGCCTGACAGTTGTTTTCCAGGAAGGCGTGGGCCCTCGACAGATGGCCGATGGACCACTGGGCGTCGGGCTTGGCAAAGATCGTCTCATGGCGCTGGAAGACGGCGATGGGCCAGGCCAGGGCGACCAGCAAAATGACAACCGCCCCGATCCAGGCCATGCGCCGCTTGGTCAGCAGGCCGGGGCGGATGGAAAAAACCCGGGCGGCCTCTTCGGCGTGGACGGCGGGCCCCTGAGTGACAGTGAGTGTGATCTCGCCTGGACCCACGCCCGCCTCGATGGCGAGCCGGTGATCGCCAAAGCCGAGCGCCGCGCCCACAGCCGGATCGATAACGGCGCGGGATGCCGGCTTTCCATCGAGTTCGAACGTGGCGCCGCTCTGGCCTTCGACCAGAACCTTGCCGTCGGCCATCAATCCCAGTTTCGCGTGATGCCGCGCGACAGCCAGGTCGGGCAGGATGATCACGCAGCTGACGGCGCGGCCGATGGTGACCGACGGCTCCTCCAGCCGGCGGGTGCGGACGATATCGCCGCCGTCGGCCCTGCGTGTGATCTGGCGAAGGGTGATGGTCATCGGCGCGTCACGAATAGAAGAACACGGCGATGATGTGCGCCGCCATGGCCGCGAACACCGCGAAGGTCGCCGGCACATGGATATAGAGCCAGGCCTCCAGCACCGCCTTGGTGCGGGCGTGGCGGCGAGCGCGAGCCAGGGCCGCGGTCTTGCGCTCCAGCAGGGCCAGGACCGCGCCGAGCGCCTCAGCCTCTTGACCCGTCGCGACGGCGCGCAGCCGTGTGATCTCGCGCAAAGCCCGCGCCGTGCCGCAATCGCCATAGAGGCGGAACAGTCGGCGGATCAGCCCGCCGCCCACAGGCGAATGTTCGATGGAGCCGCGCACCGCGGCGGCGGCCGCCTCGCTGAGTGGCAGGGCGGCGTCATGCAGCTGGCGGTCCAGGGCGGTGATCTCGCCCAGCATGTCGCGCTCGGTCATCTCGGCGCGGTTGGCCGACAGGTATCGCGGCACGACGGTGTAAAGCACGACGCCGACCATGCCCGAGGCGATGACCAGCACCATCAGACCATAGAACAGGGTGTGGACGTTCCAGCCGAACTGGAAGCCGGTGTGCAAGGTGGCGACTGCCACCAGGGCCAGACCCAGATAGACGTGAGCCGAGACCCAGCCCTTCAGGGTCCAGGTCCCGGGCGTTATCGAGCGCTTGCGCACCCCCAGATAGGCCAGCCACAGGATCATCAGGGCGCCGACGGTCCCCAGGAGATAGCCGTACCAGGAGCCGCCGTAGGGACGGGCCGGCTCAAAACGCCCATAGCCCCAGATCGCCGCGGCGCTGATCAGCAGGGCGATGATCAGCCAGCGAAAGTGGCCGTGGCGCAGGAAGCCAACGTGTCGCACCGCTGATGAGCGCCCCCCGGCGGCCATGGCTATTCCCGTTCCATAAGCGTGACCGACAGAAAGCCTTCCGGCGCGACGCGGATGGCCGCGCCGGTGGGACAGGCGCGCACGCAGGCCGGACCGCCCTTCTTGCCGGCGCACATATCGCACTTGATCGCGACCTTGGCGGCTTCGGGCGCGGTGTGCTTCTTCTTCCACGAGGCGTCCGCCTCGCCAGGGCCGGGGCCCATGCCGAGCAAAATCCACGGGATCAGGCCCGGCTTCTTCTCCGGCTTCTTGTCCATGCGGATGACGTCGTAGGGACAGTTGCGCTGGCAGTTGCCGCAGCCGATGCAGGTCTCGTCGATGAACACCTCGCCGTCGGCGCCGCGGCGGATGGCGTTGGGCGGACAGTCGGTCATGCAATAGGGCGCCTCGCAGTGGCGGCACGAGGTGGGCACATGCATGTGGGCGTAGGTGCGCCCGGCCTCGCGGTCGAGACGCGACAGGCCATCGTGGGTGTCGGCGCAGGCCTTTTCGCAGTTGTCGCAGCCGATGCAGAGCTTTTCGTCGATGAGCAGAACGTCCGTCGCCTCGCCCAGTCCCTCGGTGACCAGGAAGTTGGCGACGGAGGAATACATGTCGACGACGCCGGAAAAGTCTTCCTTCTTTTGTTCGATGAAGCTGTTGATCTTGCGCCGGTCGGCCATCTCGGCCCGCATCGAGGCGGCCAGGGCCGGCTCGGTCTCCAGCAGGCGGCGGAAGGCCTCGCCTTCCAGCTGGACCACCTGGGACTTGATGGCCGCACGCACGGTGGCGGTGCGCACCCCGTTCTCGAACATGGCCATTTCACCGACATAGGAGCCGGCCGGCAGATAGCGCAGGAAAACCGGCTTCCCACCCAGGGTCTTTTCCACCACCATGCTGCCCGAGCGGACGACGAAGACATCAAAGCCGGTCTCGCCCTCGGTGATGATGGTCTCGCCGCGCCGGACATCCCGCACCCGGGCGCTGGCCAAAAGTCCGGCGATGTCGCTGGCAGTCAGGCCCGAGCCGAAAATCTGCAAGAGCTGCCGTTCGGTGGTGATGCGGTCCACCGCCTCGCGGGCGGCGGGAACCGTCGCCATCAGTTTCAGCGCAGCTATGCGGGGGATCTCGATGCAGATCGCGCCGGCGCCCGCCCGGATCGTCGCGCCCCGGCGGCGGCCCGAGATCAGGCCCACCTCGCCGAAGATCGAGCCGGCCGGAATGGTCACGGTCTGGCTTTCGTCGGCGGCGTCGACCACCACCTTCACCGAGCCGTCGACCACGCCGAAAAGGGATGAGCCGATGGCGTTTTTCGCGAAGATCACGGCCCCCGGCGGATAGGCGTGCAAGGTCGCATCCAGCAGGAATTCGCGCATCTGCAGAGGCGACAGGCCGCGCAGGATCTCGACGCTTGTCCGGATATGCTCCAGCCATTCATCCACCGAACGGCCCCTGGGCAGTCCCGCGAGCTTGGCCTCGATAATCGGCTCGTCGGCGGGGCGCAGGGCGGTGTTGCCGGCGATGTATTCCACGACATCGTGGCCCTGGTTCATGCAGTGCTTGATCAGCGGATAGCCGGCCAGGGCGCCGATCACATAGATCCCCGGCTTGGTGCTCTCAAAGGTCGGGGACAGTTTCGGAAAGGCCGCGGCCGACTCGCTGGTGAATTCGACGCCCATGGCCTCGATCATCTTGCGTGGCGGCTGGCTGCCCATGCGCGCGATCACCCGGTCGCAGCGAAAACGCGTCTCGCCGTCCGGCCGCTCGACGGTTATCCA
>CAZJBC010000199.1:0-5617 GCA_964543805.1 uncultured Brevundimonas sp. | reverse complement strand
CAGCGCCATGGACCCATTCTCTGAAGGCTCAGCCCTGTTCGCCCTCGACGCCTTCACCGCCGGCGCCACGCCGGACGCGCTGATCGAGACCGCGCCCCCCGGCGCACCCTGGATCCGCCGCCGCTGGCGAATCGACGCCCTGCTGGCCGACCAGCCGCGCACCGCCGACACCCCCACGTCGGCAGAGGGCCTGGCCTGGCTGCAGCGCGAAGCCGCCGCCCTCGCGCCCTGATTTGCAGTCGTCCAGACGACGCCCGAATCCGGCGCCTTGCAAAACGCGGCAATCCCTTGCAGTTTGGGGGAAGAGGCTCGCCATCAAGGCGGGCCCGTCGGCGCTTGGCGTCCGGCGCAAGAACAACATTCAGGGGTGAGGTTACTCAAGGTGTCGAACAAGAAGATTGCAGGTCTGCTCGCGCTCGCCGCGACGATGACATTGGCGGTGACCACCGCCAGCCGGTCGCAGCCGCCGGCGTCGCCCTCGGCGACGGGGGGCTCGGCCCTCTTTGACGCCAATTGCAGCGGCTGCCACGAAAAGGGCTCCGGCCCTCTGGCGGGGCAAACCACCCAGGGCATCGTTGACGCCCTGACCACTGGGGCGATGGCGCCGGTCGCCACGGGCGCCAAGCTGACCCCAGGGCAGATCCAGTCCATCGCGGTTTTCCTCACTGCTCCGGCCGCTCCTGCGGCGGCCCCTGCTCCTGCGGCGGCTCCCGCTCCCGCAGCGGCGCCTGCCCCGGCGGCGGGTCCGACGGCGGCCGCTGGCGGCGGTCGCGGCGGTCCTCCGGCCGCGGGTCGTGGCGGCGGACGGGGCGGCGCTCCGGCGCCGGTCCTGATCGACCACATGTGCGCGACCAATCCGGCCATCACGCCGACGCCCAGCGACTGGTCCATGGTCGGCCACGACATCAGCAATACGCGCTATAACCCGACGCCCGGCCTTAGAGCCGCCGACGTGCCGAAATTGAAGGTCAAGTGGTCGATGTCGATCACCGGCAACGGCAACGCCCAGCCCATCGTTATAGGCGACTGGATGTGGATCATTAGCAGCGGCGCCACCTATGCGCTCGATCCCAAATCCGGCTGCGTGCGCTGGAAGCTCGATGCCGGCGCGGCAGGCACGGGCGGGCGCAACAGCCCGGTTATCCTTCCGTCAACCCTGTCGCCCAGCGGCTGGTTGATGATCGTTGCCCCCCGCACCCGGCAGATCAAGGCGCTCGACGCGCAAAACGGCCACACCATCTGGACGAGCGAGGCCATCGACAATGCGCCCGAACAGCGCGGCGCCAGCATCACCGGCTCGCCGCTCGTGGCGGGAAACCAGGTCTTTGTGCCGACCACTTCGGGCATCGAGGGCTCGGGCGGGCGCGACGCGGCCTGCTGCACCTTCCGCGGCGCCCTGGTGGCGCTGGATCTGGCCACCGGTCACGTCCAGTGGACGGTCCACACCATCACTGAGCCGATGCATGACATCCGCACCACGGCGGGCGGCAACAAGATTCAGGGCCCGGCGGGCGGCGCGATCTGGTCGGCGCCTACGGCGGACCTGAAACGCGGCCTGATCTATGTCGCCACCGGTGACAGCTACACCGACGCCGACACCAAGGGCACGGATGCGATCATCGCCTACAACATGAAGGACGGCACGGTGAAATGGCGGACTCAGGTCACCGCAGCCGACAACTTCGTGATGAACTGCACGGGCGCGCAGGCGATCGCCAATCAAGTCAAGAACGCCAACAACTGTCCCGCGCCGGCCGGCCCGGACTATGACTTCGGCTCCTCGCCGATCATCGTGAAGGGGCAAGGCGGCAAGGACGTCGTGCTCTCGGGCCAGAAGTCGTCGATCGCCTATGGCATGGACGCTGATACGGGCAGACTGCTGTGGAAAAATGAGACCGGCGCCGGGTCCTCGCTGGGAGGCATCGAATGGGGCATCGCCGCCTCGCCGACCGTCCTGTTCGCCGGGGATTCTGACGTTGTGAACATGTTCGACGCCGCGGCCCGCCTCGGCGGCAAGGACAATTCGGCAAACTTCGCAGCGCCCCTGCCCCCGGCCAAGCCCGGCCTGACGGCGATCAACGCCATCACCGGCCGCGTGCTCTGGCACATCGTGCCGCCCGTGGCCCCCTGCAACCCGCCGCGCACCACCAGGGTTGCCGGCGATGGCACCACGCCCTGCTACAACGGCATGTCGGCGGCTCCGGCGGCCATGCCCGGCGTCGTCTTCGAAGGCACGCTGGACGGCTGGTTCCGCGCCTATAACGCGGCCGACGGCAAGCTTTTGTGGGAACACTCCACGACAGCCCAGACCTATTCGACCGTCAACGGCGTGGCGGCTCAGCCCGGCGGCGCCATTGACGGCAATGGTCCGACCATCGCCGGCGGGATGGTGTTCGTCACCTCCGGCCACGATGGCGCCATCGGCTACGGCGGCAACGGCACCAATGTGCTGCTGGCCTATTCGGTGGACGGCAAGTAAGCCGCCGCTACGAGCTATAGAGGTTTAGGAAAGGGGCGGCTGTCATGGCCGCCTCTTTTTTTGGATCTTTGTCTTGTCGCGTTATTTGGCGGCGAACCGGTATCCACTTCGCCGAACAGGCTCTAGCCCTGCCAGCGATAGCCGACGCCCGGCTCGGTGGTGATCAGCAGGGGCGCGGACGGATCGGTCTCGATCTTCTGGCGCAGCTGGGCGACGAAGACGCGCAGATACTGCACGTCCTCCACATGGGCCGGCCCCCAGACGGCGGTCAGCAGCTGACGGTGGGTGACCACCTTGCCGCCGCCTTCAATCAGCTGGACCAGCAGGTCGTATTCCTTGGGCGACAGCTTGAGCGGCGCGCCGGCGCGCGTGACCAGCCTCTTTTCCAGATCGACGGAAAGATCGCCGGCGACAACGACCGAGGCCACGTCCTTGTCCTGCCGGCGATGGCGCAAGGCCACCCGCAGGCGGGCCAGCAGCTCGCCGACGCTGAACGGCTTTTCCACATAGTCGTCGGCGCCCTGGTCCAGGGCGTCGATCTTTTCGGTCTCGCGGTCACGGGCCGAGAGCACGATGATCGGTCCGTCGTAGAACAGCCGCGCGCGGATCAGCACGTCCTTGCCGTCCATGTCGGGCAGACCCAGATCCAGAACCACCGCGTCGGGCGCCTTGCGGGCGATTTCGCGCAAAGCCGACGCGCCGTCATCGACCCGCACGGGCTCGTAGCCCGCCGCATCCAGTGCGGGACTGAGAAACCGGTGGATCTGGGGCTCGTCGTCGACAACGAGAATGCGCGGGCGTGAAGCCGTCATAAGGTCTTTCTAGAGCAGGGCGGCCGGGGTGGCCTTGTCCTTTTTCAGGCTGATCAGGATGCGGGTGCCCAGGCCGTTGTGAATGGGACTGGCGGCGGCGATTCGCCCGCCCATGGCCTCGACGAAGCCCTTGGCGATGGCCAGGCCCAGGCCGGCGCCCTTGCCCCGGTCGGTGGCCTCTTCCATGCGGCGGAACTTTTCGAACACCCGCTCCAGTTCCGGCGTCGGAATGCCCTTTCCCTCGTCCTCGATACTGATGACCACATTGCCCAGATCCTCGTAGATCGCCGCCTCGATGGTCGAGCCGTCGGGCGAATAGGCGATGGCGTTCTCAAGAATATTGACCAGGGCCTGCTCGAGCAGGGTGGCGTCGCACCTGACCATCGAAAGATGTTCCGGCGCATCGCGCACCAGCTTGCGGCCCTCCAGCCTGCGCTCCACCCGCTCAACGGCGGCGGCGACCACGTCGCGCAGGTCGCACCATTCCTGGCGCGTGACCAGGGCTCCGCCCTCCAGCTTGCTCATGTCCAGCAGGTCGCCGACGTAGCGGTTCAGGCGCTCGGCCTCCTCTCGGATGGAGACCAGCAGGTCGCGCTGCACGGCCTTGTCCAGGGAGCCGCCGTAGTCGAGCAGGGTCGTGGCCGACCCCAGCACCGTCGACAGGGGCGTGCGCAGATCGTGGCTGACGGAATTGAGCAGGGCGTTGCGCAGGCGGTCCGATCGGCGCAGGGCCTCGGCCTCGGTGGCCTCGGCGGCGAACTCGGCCCGCTCAAGCGCCACCGCGCCCTGGTCCAGCAGGGCGCCGACGAACCGCTCGTCTTCCTCGGTCGAGAGCGCGTGAGGCTCGACCCCCGCCACGCCGGCCCTCACCTTGACACCCTGCAGGGGCCGGAAGGTCCAGCCGGCGTTGGGCAGGGTGCCGGTGCCGGCGCCGGCCGGCTCGCCCCGCTCCCAGGTCCAGCGGGCCGCGGCCATGTCGGCGGCCGCCAGATCGGTCCCCGCGGGCGAGGCGGCGGTCAGGGCGATGTCGCCGTCTCTGGGGGTCAGTACCACCGCCTTGCCGTTCGTGGCCTCGGCCAGTTGTTCGGCCAGGGCGGCGGTGGCCGCTTCGCGGCTGGCCGATCCGGACAGGCGACGGCTGGCCGAGAGCAGGGCCTCGACCGCCGAGGCGCGGCGCGAGGCGCCCCGGGCCTGATCGCGAATACGGCCCGTGAGCAGGCCTGTCGCCAGGGCCACCACGAAGAAGACAACGAAGGTGAAGATGTCGGACGGCTGGCCAATCCAGATGGTCAGCCGCGGCTCGAGGAAGAAGAAGTTGTAGACAAAGGCCGCCAGGGCCGCGGCGGTGATCGCCGGCCACAGGCCAAAGCCCATGGCGCTGGCCAGAACGCTGAGCAGAAATATCATGGCCAGGTTGGCGTGGGGCTGCAGCCGGTCGACCACGCCGGCCACGGCCGTGCTGGCGCCGACCAGCAGGACGGCTCCGCCGTGACCCTTCCAGTCAAAGGTCCGCGCGGGCCGCACTGTCGGCGCCGGGGCTTCTTCGC
This sequence comes from uncultured Brevundimonas sp., assembly GCA_964543805.1. Taxonomy (GTDB): domain Bacteria; phylum Pseudomonadota; class Alphaproteobacteria; order Caulobacterales; family Caulobacteraceae; genus UBA5005. The sequence continues at coordinate 779 of CAZJBC010000199.1, read as the reverse complement.
GGGCGCCCTCGCTCACGATGTGCAGAGCCGCCCCGGTAGACCGCTCGAGGAAGGCCGCGGCCAGCGCCGGCCTGATACGAGTCTTCCAGCTGACGGCTGCCTTGCCGACCACGATCTGGGTGACGTTGTTGCGCCCGGCGAAATCGAGGGCCGCGCCGACGATGTCATCGCCAGTCAGAATCTGGGGCACGCCCCCCAGCTGTTCGGCCAGCTTGAGCGCCTCGTTGAGAAGTATGGCTGCCCGTCCCTGAGGCGAAGGACGGTTGGGACGCTCGACATAAGCCACCGTCCAGGGCGCATCCATCATCATGTCGGACAGCCGCCGTCCGGCCCGCACCAGCGAGGCGGCCATGGCGTCGGGGCCGATCAGCACCAGGATGCGCTCGCCCGCCGCCCAGGGGCCCTCGACGCCGGCGCGCTTCATCGCCTGGGTCAACTGATCATCGACCGTCTGAGCGGCGCGGCGCAGGGCCATTTCGCGCAAGGCCGTCAGATTTTCCGGCTTGAAGAAATTGTCGGCCGCGAGCTTGGCCATCTCAGGCACATAGACCTTGCCCTCGCTCATCCGCTGGCGGAGGGCGGCCGGCGTGATGTCGATCAGCTCGATCTCGTCGGCGCGGGACAGGGCGCTGTCGGGCACGGTTTCGCGCTGGCGCACGCCGGTGATCTTCCAGACCACATCGACCAGGCTTTCCAGATGCTGGACATTGAGCGTGGTCCACACATCGATGCCGGCGTCCAGCAACTCGGCCACGTCCTGCCAGCGCTTGGGATGGCGC
>CAZJBC010000198.1:0-5619 GCA_964543805.1 uncultured Brevundimonas sp. | reverse complement strand
AACCACCTCTACGGCGGCATGGACGAGCCCGAGCTGAAGATCATCGACGTGTTCATCTGCAAGCTGCGCAAGAAACTGGCTCTGGCCACCAACGGCAAACACCACATCGAAACCGTCTGGGGCCGCGGCTATGTGTTGCGCGACCCGGCCGAAGGGCATCAAGCCGCGGCGGCGTAAGCCACCGCTTCACACGCTACGGATTATCAGGGCCGTCCCGGGAAACCGGGGCGGCCCTAAAATTGCTATTCTTCGCCGCGGGCTTCTTCGTCCTCAAATTCCCTTTTCCATTTCAGAGCAACACCGGTTAGCCCGGCGTAGGCCTGTGGAAAATAGAAACGTAGCCGCCGAAGGGGTGGCTCGTAGCGGTAGCCATCGTATGACGCGTCGTTAATATCGGAAATCAGAGAATTGCGAAGGACGTCTTGCGTCAGTCCTGACCAGTCTGCCTTAGCCTTTGCCGCCAGGTCCGGCCTCTCAATCGGCGAATTGATGATTTCAAAGCCGGTAGGTTGGTAGCGGACGCTTGAGAGGCGGCGATCAACTATTTGTCCCAGCAAAGTATAGCAAACATCCGCCAATTTTACGGTGTAGTCACCGACAACGCGTTGCCAATCATCAATGGAACCCATCGGGCGTCCAGGAATTCTGTGGCGCAAATCATATTCATCGGAGAACATGACCATCAAAAACGGGCTATTTTTGTCGTTTTTGATAATGAACTTCGTTGGACGCGCGTCACCCAGACAGTTGAGAAGATCTGGAACTGCAGCCGCGCCTCGCTTGACGATTTCTCGTGCCGCCGGATCCGCGGATGGTCGCTGCGGCTGGTCAACAGACCCGTCGGAATGTGTCGAACCAAGCAATGCCGCGCCAGGCATGGTCGCGCGCCCGTCGGCCATAAAACCTTGGCCTGCGCTATTGGGATCGAGGTCGTCCAGGGGATGATCCAGTCCTTGAAGCTGATCAATTAACGCGGCAGTCGTGTCGCTCTTAAGACCTGCTCCCGAGGTCGCCACGGGCGTCGCGCAACCACTCAGGACCAGCAACATCAGCGCGATGGCAGCTCTCATCGACCGGCCTCCCGACCCACGATCCCGCCAGATTGACTCATCGCCCGCTCGCGCGCCAGAGGCGAGCTTGCCACAAATTGCGGCGCCTCATCTTCGGCGGCCATGAATGACGAGTAGGAAGACACTGCGTTGAGGCCTGGCATCTCCCGGCGTGTTCTAGTGAGACTCTCGATCAGAGTTGCGTCGCTGAACCGGGAAAGATCGCCGGCGGGATTTGACGCTGAACCAGACGACGGCGCAGGCTTGCTCGGCGTCGTGCATCCTGCCGCGAGAAGGGCAAACAGATGAGAGACACAACCCAACATCTTCTGATTCATCCCGATTACTCGAAGAGGGATGCCCCGGAGGAAAGGTTGCAAATGTTAGGGTGGGCCGGGCCGAAGACCTGCGCTGACCACTTTTCTTAATTCGCGAGCGAATCAATACAGTAGAGCTTGAGGTAAAAACTCGCCTTTCCGACTCACGCCCTGCGGCTGCCTGTCACGCCTGATTCGCGCAATCGCTTTTCCGGCAACAAAAACAGGGGGCAACCTGTGGACGAATTGCCGACTCAGCCTATTCAGTTAACCCGAGATTAACTTCGAAGGGCGTTCAGTTAACCCTTCGTAATCCATAACGCGGCGAGCGGGTCGTACGCGTTGGAGGCGGGACAAGAGGGTCTTTTCATGTCGATTCACCTTTCGGCGCCGAAAGCCACCGAACTGAAGCCGCGCATCGTCGTGTTCGGCGTCGGCGGCGCAGGCGGCAACGCGGTCAACAACATGATCGACGCAGGGCTTGAAGGCGTTGAATTCGTCGTCGCCAACACCGACGCTCAGGCTCTGAGCCTGGCCAAGACCCCGCTTCGCATCCAGCTAGGCGTTCAGACGACCCAGGGCCTCGGCGCCGGCGCCCACCCCGACGTGGGCATGAGCGCCGCCGAAGAATCCATTCCGGAGATCGGCGAGCACCTGGACGGCGCCCACATGGTGTTCATCACCGCCGGCATGGGCGGCGGCACCGGCACGGGCGCAGCGCCGATCATCGCCAAACTGGCCCGCGAGCGCGGCATCCTCACCGTCGGCGTGGTCACCAAGCCCTTCACCTTTGAGGGCCGCCACCGCACCCGCCTGTCGGAAGCCGGCATCGCCGAGCTGCAGCGCTACGTCGACACCCTGATCATTATTCCGAACCAGAACCTGTTCCGCATCGCCAACGAGAAGACCACCTTCACTGAGGCCTTCGGCATGGCCGACCAGGTGCTGCATTCGGGCGTGCGCTCCATCACCGACCTGATGGTGCTGCCGGGCCTGATCAATCTCGATTTCGCCGATGTGCGCACCGTCATGACCGAAATGGGCAAGGCGATGATGGGCACAGGCGAGGCGAGCGGCGAGGACCGCGCCCTGATGGCCGCCCAGAACGCAATTCAGAACCCGCTGCTCGACGAGATTTCGCTCAAGGGCGCCAAGGCCGTGCTGGTCAATGTGACCGGCGGACTGGACATGACCCTGCTCGAAGTCGACGAAGCGGCCAACGCCATCTCCGAACAGGTCGATCCCGACGCCAATATCATCTTCGGGGCGGCCTTTGATCCCTCGCTCGACGGCATGATCCGCGTCTCCGTGGTCGCCACCGGCATGGACGGCGCTTCGATCAGCGCCATCGAGCCCAAGGCCCGCTTCACCCAGGTCGAGACTCCGATCCTGCGTATGCGCGAACAGACCCCGCCGCCGGCGCCGATCTCCGAGCCTGAACCAGCCTATATCCCCGAGCCCGCGCCGATCGCAGCCTCCTATACCCCGCAGCCGATCACGCCGGTGCGCGCCGCCCAGGAACAGATCGCCCAGGAATTCAACGCCGAGGCCTGGAAGGACGAAGAAGAAGACACCGTTCCGATGACCCAGGCCGAGGAAATCGACCTGCCGTTCGACATGGGCCTGTCGACTCCTGTCGTGGAAGAGACCCGCGGTTTTGACGCGCCCGTCGCCGTCGAGCCGGAAATCAGCCGTCCCATCGAGGACGCGCCCTTGTTCCCCGAGCACCGCGCCAGCGACGATCGAGACCGCAAGGGCTTCTTCAGCCTGTTTGGCCGCACCCGCCAGGATGATCCGCCGCCGTTGCGCGACTATCGCAACGATCCAACCCCGGCCATCCAGGCGCGCATCGCGCTTGGCGGAAGCGCGCCGGCGCCCAAGATGGAAGAAGAAGCCGAGTCCGCCGACGACCTGGAAATCCCGTCCTTCCTGCGCCGCCTGGCAAACTGACGGCCGTTCAGATTGAGGTTGTTACTTGGCCGGAACTCGTTGTTCGCGCTCAGTTTTCATCGGCTAACATTCTGAAACACGACTTGTTTTGCCGCGCCGCACAAAAACTTCGATAACCATGCTCGGGCGTCACTGGGCCGCTCCCATACGGCCAGACAGGATTAGATCGAGTGTTGTCGCGTTTTCAACAAACCCTTGCGGGGCCAGCGATTTTTGCCGGGGTGGGCGTCCATACGGGCGAGCACGTCCGCGTCTTCGTGCGGCCGGCCAAGGCGAACGCGGGCATCACCTTTGTACGCACCGACGTCACCGATCGTGACAACCGGGTCTCTTCCTTCGGCGAATGTGTGACCAAGACCCAGCTGGGCACCGTAGTTTCCAACAATGCCGGCGTCTCGGTAGCCACCATCGAACACCTGATGGCCGCCTTCTGGGCGCTGGGCGTCGACAATGCGCTGGTCGAACTCGACGGTCCTGAAATTCCGATCATGGACGGCTCGGCCGAGCCCTTCATTCAGATTCTCGACCACGTCGGCGTGCGTGAACTGACCGCCATTCGCCAGTCCATCGAAATCCTCTCGCCGATCGAAGTCGTCGACGGGGACAAGGTGGCGCGCCTGGTTCCGGCCGCGCAGTTCGAGATGGCCTTCGAAATCGATTTCGACAACGCCACGGTCGGCCGCCAGTCGGTTGACATGGTCATGGACGGCGAGGCCTTCCGCGCCGAACTGGCCGACTGCCGCACCTTCGGCTTCCTGACCGAGGTGGAAATGCTGCGTTCCATGGGTCTGGCCCGCGGCGGCAGCCTGGACAACTGCGTGGTCATCGACGGCGACCGCATCCTCAATCCGGAAGGCCTTCGCCGCCCGGACGAGTTTGTGCGTCACAAGGCGCTGGACGCCATCGGCGATCTTTATCTGCTCGGCCAGCCGATTATCGGCCGGTTCGAGGGCGTGCGCGCCGGTCACGGGGTCAACAACCTGCTGGTTCGCGCTCTGCTGGCGCAGCCCCAGGCCTGGCGCTTGCGCCCGCCGAGCGAAGAACTGGCCCAGGCGGTCTAGGCTTCAAAGCGGGTTTCTTTCCAGTCGCGCTTTCGGCGTTTGCACCGGCCTGTCTTGAACGATAGAAGGCTGGCTCCTGGCCAGGATTGATCGTAGTCTTTGGCGGGGCTCGGGCGCTTGGGGGCGTCTGGATAGGGAATGTCGTACTTGCACCGTATTTTTCGCGCCCCGGCGCCGATCCTGACCGTCATGCTCGCCGCCGCCCTGGCGACGAGCGGCTGCTCGATCTTCAAGAAGGCCACGCCACCCCCCGCCTATCAGGAGCGGCCGGTCGAGGTGCTGTACGCTGTCGCCGGCGCCATGCTCGATACCGGCGACTGGCCGGATGCGATCCTCTATTTCCGCGAAGTTGAGCGCCAGCATCCCTATTCGGACTGGGCCCGTCGCGCGATCCTGATGGAAGCCTTCGCCGCCTATCGTCAGGGTGACTATGACAGCGCCGGCAGTGACGCCGACCGCTTTATCCAGCTGCATCCCAGCGATCCGGGCGCGCCCTACGCCTACTATCTGAAGGCCATGTGCTTCTACGACCAGATCGTCGATGTCGGTCGTGACCAGGGCGAAACCGAACAGGCCCAGGCGGCCTTGAATGAAGTCGTCCGCCGTTTCGATGCGAGCGACGATCCCCAGGCCCGCGCCTATGCCGTCGATGCTCACCTGAAGCTCGACCGGGTTGACGACCACCTGGCCGGCAAGGAAATGGATGTCGGCCGGTTCTACCTGCGCAACGGCGACACCATCGCCGCCATCGGCCGTTTCCAGTCGGTGATCAACCGCTATCAGACGACCAGTCACGTGCCCGAGGCGCTTTATCGCCTCGTCGAGGCCAATGTGACCCTGGGCGTCATGCCCGAGGCCAATCGCAACGCGGCGATTCTGGGCCGCAACTTCCCGGGCAGCAACTGGTATGCTGACGCCTATGCCCTGATGACGTCCCGCGGTGAAAAGCCGGCGGTCACGCCAAAGGGCCCGCGCCATCTGACCAATCTGTTCGGTCTGTTGCCTACCAAGAATGACAAGCTGCCGCACGATCCGGCCAAGACTCCCCGACCGCCCGGCGCCTAATCGCCGGTTGAACCGGCCCGGATTCGGCGCGATGCTCAAGCCATGCTGATTGGGCTGGCCATTCGCGACGTCGTTTTGATCGAAACCCTCGATCTGTCGATCGGACCTGGCTTTACCGCGCTCACCGGCGAAACCGGCGCCGGCAAATCGATCCTGCTCGATGCCCTGGGTCTGGCC
>CAZJBC010000197.1:0-5634 GCA_964543805.1 uncultured Brevundimonas sp. | reverse complement strand
CCTTCACGCTCGCTGGCCAAACCCGCCCCGCGCGAAGGCCTGGTCCGCGCCGCCGAGGCGCTGGACGAGATCACCCTTTCGAAAATGGCTCAGGACGAAGATGTCCGCCTGCGCGTCCGCGACCGCGTCGCCCTGATCCGCCTGTGGGACGTCTGTCAGACGCCGGACTTTCGCAAGTCGACGATCGAGGACCACCTGCGCCTGACGCAGGCTCTGTTCGATCCCCTCGGCCGCGGCAAGCGCGTGCCGGAAGACTGGATGGAGGGCCAGTTCAAGCCGCTCGACCGCACCGAGGGCGATATCGACGCCCTGCAGGGCAGGCTGTCTTACGTCCGCACCCTGGCCTACATCGCCAACCGCCCTGACTGGCTGGCCGATCCGGCCCACTGGCAGGCCCGCACCCGCACGCTGGAAGACCGCCTGTCCGACACCCTGCACGAGCGGCTGATGGCCCGCTTCATCGACCGGCGCACCAGCGTCCTGCTGCGATCCCTGGGCGAGAGCCAGGAAATGCTGGCCGGCGTGGCCGATGACGGCGCCGTCACCGTCGAGGGACACTACGTTGGCCGCCTCACCGGCCTGGCCTTCGAGCCCGACAAGGCCGCATCCGGCGGGCTTGCCGAAAAGACCCTGCGCGCCACGGCCGAGCGCGCTGTCGGCCCGGAGATCGTCCGGCGCCTGGGCCGCATCGCCGCCGAGCCGGACGAGGCCTTTGCGTTGGCCCCGGATGGCGCCGTCCTGTGGCGCGGCGAGGCGGTGGCCGCTCTCCTGCCCAGCCAACCTTTCGGCCCACGCGTGCGCCTGCACGGCGACCTTGGTCCCGGGACCGCCCGCGAACGCGCCCAGCGACGGCTGGAGGCCTTCATCGCCGCCGAGGCCATGCGCCGTCTGCCGGCCCTGGCCGCCATCCGCGCCGTCATGAGCGAAGGCCGGCTCAAGGGCCTGGCGCGGGGCCTTGCCTGGCGGATGAGCGAGAACGGCGGCGTCCTCGCCCGCGCCCATGTCGCCGCCGACATAGCCGCCCTCAGCATCGCCGAGCGGCGGGCGTTGAAATCCCTGGGCGTGCGGTTCGGGGCCGCCTGCCTCTATCTGCCCGGCCAGTTGGCGCCGGAGTCCCTGGCCTTCACCGCCGCCTTCGCCGCCGCCGGAGCGCCCGGCTGGCCCGTCTCCGGCCGTGGCCTGGTCGAGATCGCCGGCAGCGTCTGGCCGGTCCTGGCCCTCGAGCGTCTGGATGAGGCCTTGCGCGCCGCAGGCTTTACCCTCACCGATACGGCGCTTGAAGAACTCGCCCTGCCCCGCAAGGACGCCGAGGCCGCCCTGCGCGCCCTGGGCTGGTTCACCACCCGCAAGGCAGACTCCGCCCTGCCCGCCCTGTGGCGTCACCGCAGCAAGCCTGGGCCCGCACCGGCTCCGAAGGCCAACCCAGCCTCGCCCTTCGCGGCGCTGGCCGCCATCACGGCTCCCCCCAAGCGCCGCCGCAGGCGGACCAGAAAGGCCGGGGCTTGAGCGGCGATGGGACCCTGCGCATCGACGCCTGGCTGTGGCGCGCGCGTTTCTTCAAGACCCGTTCCCTGGCCACGAAATTCGTCGACGCCGGCCGCGTGCGCCTCACCCGCCTGGGCGCCGAGACCCGCCTGGACAAGGCCAGCCGCACAGTCAAACCGGGCGACATTCTGGTCTTCGCTGTCAGCGGACGCGTGGTCGCGGTCTGTATCGAAGCCCTGGGCGAGCGGCGCGGCCCGCCCGCTGAGGCCGCCGGCCTCTATCGCCATCTTGAGAATAACTAAGCGTCTGCGGCATTGACTTGGGGGCCGTGACGCTGAAAAAGACGCGCCCTAAGTCTCGCGAACCCTTCCGCCCGGGAACCGACCTTCGATGACCTATATCGTCATGGATGCCTGCATCAAATGCAAGTTCATGGACTGCGTCGAGGTGTGCCCCGTCGACTGTTTCTATGAGGGCGAAAACTTCCTGGCCATCAATCCGGACGAATGCATCGACTGCGGCGTCTGCGAACCCGAATGCCCGGTCGACGCCATCAAGCCTGACACTGAAGACACACCCGACGGCAAGTGGCTGCGCATCAACACCGACTACGCCAAGATCTGGCCGAACATCACCGTCAAGGGTGAAGCCCCCGCCGACGCCGCCGACTTCGAACGCGAAACCAGCAAGTTCGAGAAGTACTTCAGCGAGAAGGCGGGCTCAGGGTCCTAGCTCCAGCACCCGGGCCCGGTAGAGCGTCAGCCACTCGCCGGGGGTTCCGCCGCAGCGGTCCTGGTAGGTCAGACCGGCCAGGTGGAAGTCCTTGCCGTCGAACACCCAGCTGGCGGTCATGCCACAATCGCCGATGCCCCGGCCAAGCGACGTCTGGGTGAAGGTGGCGCTGGCCGCGTCATAACGCCCCGCGCCGTATTCGCCCGCCGCCTCGCCGCCTTCCGCGTCGCTGAGAAAGCTGGGATAGGGCAGCCGCAGCAGGGTCGCCGCCGCCGGATCGGCGATGGTCCCGCGGAAGGCCAGGCCATAGCCCTGATAGGCGCCGGTATTGCAGCTGAGCATGACCACGAACTCGCGATCGTTCAGCCGCTGGGCGTCGTCATGGGTCTGGTCGAGATTGCACTGGTGCTGCTGCAGAACCTGCCGCCGGGCCCGCCGCACCCGGGCGGCGATGGCCGCCCCGCCGGGCAGAGCCGCCGGCGCCGGCTGGGCGTGAACGAGCGGCGTGGGCACGACGGGCGGCGTCAGACTGGCCGGTCCCGCGCCGCCGCCGTGAACCAGGGCGCTGAGATTGTTGGTCCGCCCCTGGGCCTGGTCCATGGCCAGCAGGGCCTCGGTTAGCCCGTCCAGCGAGACCACGGGCGCATCGGCCCGGGCGGAAAAGGTGAGCAGAGCGCCGCCGCGAAGATCGGTCAGGAACTGCAGAGCCGCATCGCCGGTAAGGACATGTTCCGACACCAGGCCTATCCTGCGGGGCGCCGGCAGGCGGGGCGCCAGCAACTGTCCGTCCAGTTGCAGAAGCGCTGGATCGAACCGGGTCAGGATTTTTTGCCGCGCCTCCTCGTCAAAGACGCCGGCCAGCGACAGCGAGACGGTCAGGGCGCCGCTCGGACCGGCCTCGCGCGAGACGCTCATCAGCGCCAGTTCCCGCCCCCGCAGCGCCGGCGGGCGGGAAAATTCGCTGGCGACAAAGCGCGCGACGCAGCGGCGCGTGTTATCGCAGCCCACGATCCATTGCTTGACCTCGCGATAGACAGGCTCGACCGGCCGGGGCTGGGCGAGTGTGGGCGAGGCGACTAGCGTCAGGAAAAATCCTGCTGCCCATCTTAAACCACGCAGCGAACTCCGCTTAGCTCCCATGGCGCAAGGTTAGGTCTTTCGGCTGGAGCATGTCGAGCGCGATCTGGAGCCAATGGTTTGCCTGCTTGCAAGGCGGCGCAGACCCCATCGGCACAATCCATGATTGCTTTTCTAGAGCGCTCTATTATGACTGAGTAATGCAAGCTTGGCTGTGGGGGCCCCGATGCCGAAAATTCAATCAAGAACTTTAGCTGCGCTTGGCGCCGTGTCTGTGGCGGCCGGGTTGTCCGCCTGTGCGAATTTGGCCGATTACAACACCCAGCGTGATTTGGCGGGAAGCAGTGTTTCGGAGATATTCGTCGACGCCAAGCAGCGGGCAATCATCACCGTTCCAGCGCAAAATCCCGTGCGGCCGGCCGATAGCGCCGGCCATGCGCCCGCCGAAGCCTTGGTGCGGTTTTGCGCCGAGCCCAGTCCAGACGCTCTGACAGCGCTAGCGACCAGCGGCAATCTTGGCCTGACCGCGACCGACAAGATCAACCTCACGGCAGCTTTTTCGGCATCAGAGAACGCCAGCAATATCGGATTGCGAACGCAGTCGATCCAACTTATGCGCGATGCCGCTTATCGCCTCTGCGAAGCCTCAGCTTCGGGCATGCTGACCTCGGTGCAATATGAAACGCTGCTGCGCCGGTTCCAAAGCTCAATGGTCGCCATTCTGGCGATCGAGCAGTTGACGGGCGTCGTCAAAGTCAACGCTGTCGTCCTGTCGCCGAGTGAACAATCAGGCGCCATTGAGGCGGTCGCCGGGCTGGCCGACAAGAGCGCGACAACCCAGGATGCGCTGGCAAAAGCTCAGCAAACATCGACGGCCAAAGATGCCGCGTCCGCCGCCAAGACCAAGGATCTCGAGGATTTCAAGACGACCAACAAGGTCACCGACCGCACGGGCCTTACAACCGATGCACTGAAAGCAACCTATGATCAGCTGAAAACCGGGGCGGATGCGGCCAAGGCTGACGCTGATACAGCCAAGGCGGATGTTACCCGGCTTACAGCTGATCTGCAGACCTATCAGACAGCGCTTGCCGCTATCGGCGCCCAGCTGAAACCCGCCGGCGGCCCCGGAACATCGGTATCTTCGGTCGGTAGCCAGTCAATCAGTGACGCCGCCGCCGTGGCCGACGCCGTCAAAGAAATCGTCAGCCAGACTCTGGATATGGGATTCCTGCGGGAATCCTGCGCAACCATGTTGACCGCCGCCATCGACGGGCGAAACGGACTGAAGGACGAGGACAAGGATTTCCGGAACAGTTGCAAAACCTACTTCGACCAGACGGTCGACATGGTGGAAGTCTCCAACAAGGCGGTTGAGACAGAAAACGCCGTTCGATCCATTGTGGTGGCCTATGTCCAGGATTGCATCGCCAAGAACAAGGCCGTGGACAAGGACGTACTAAAAATCCTTCTGGGCCTGTCCGACGCTCCGCCTGGATCGACGCCGCCGGCCGGCGCGCCGGCAGCGCCGTCCCTGCCGGCTCTAACCCTGGCGACTCCGCCTGCGGCAAGCGCCAGGTTGCCGATATCCGCGCCCGCTGCGATAGCGCCGAAGCCTGCCCCGGTGAGGACGAGCGGTCCAACCATCCCTATCCCGGCGCGTCCACCGGCGGCCGCCGTCAGCAACTAGGCGTTAGGCCTAGCACCCACGGCGAGAGTTTGCGCGAAGGTCGCGGAGCCCGCTCACGCGGCCGCGAATTTGCGCGAGAGTCACATACCTTGCCGCAACCCTTTATTTCTGCGGAAAATTGTAGTACAAACTTCACACGGCGGGCGCGGAAGCGTTCGCCTTTTTTGAGAATCGCACAAGCCGGTCTGCCGGCCCGCCCGAACGAAGGCAGGGTGTCCTAAGAGACGGATTTTCATATCAGATAAAGGGCCGTCCGGCTTTCGGGGGCGGCCTTGGATGAAGCCTCGACGCCGCTGGGAGGCAGGCGCGGGGCAGGGAATTGAAAAAGGACTAGTCAATGAGCAAGACTTCCAGTCATGAGTTCTCGGTCGGTGACAGCGTCGTTTATCCGGCGCACGGCGTAGGCGAGGTCAAGGGAATCGAATCCCAGACGGTCGCCGGCATGACCCTCGAAGTTTACGTGATCACGTTCGAACATGAAAAAATGACCCTGCGCGTCCCCACCAAGCGCGCGGCGGCCTCAGGCCTGCGCCCGCTGGCGGCCAACGACGTGGTGGCCCAGGCCCTCACCACCCTCAAGGGCCGCGCGCGCATCAAGCGCACCATGTGGTCGCGTCGGGCCCAGGAATATGAAGCCAAGATCAATTCCG
>CAZJBC010000196.1:0-5679 GCA_964543805.1 uncultured Brevundimonas sp. | reverse complement strand
GGGTGTTGTCATGGCGCACGAAACTGGGGTCCTCGACGCCATTCAGCAGCATGTTGGTTACACACAACATGTGGGGCAGCGGCTTCTTCTCCACTGCCTCCAGGCCGTATTGCATGGCGACCTCGTCTTCCGGCCTTTTGACGTAACGTTCGCGCATGTGGCGGATCGCGCAGGTCAGGAACCCACCGGTGCAGCAGGCGGGATCCAGCAATCGCTCTCCAGGGTGCGGGTCGATGCGGTCGACCATGAAGGCCGTGACCGCGCGGGGGGTGTAGTATTCTCCGGCATTGCCGGCGTTCTGCAGGTCGTTGAGCAGCTGTTCGTAGACATCGCCGAAGTGCTGGCGCTCTGACAGATCGTTGAAGTCGACGTCGTTGATCTTGTTGACCACCTGGCGCAGCAGCTGGCCGGATTTCATGTAGTTGTAGGCGTCTTCGAAAACGCCGCGGACCACGCGGGCCCGGTCGCCCGGCTGGCCGCTCAGCGGCAGGGTCTTGAGGCTGGGGAACAGATCCTCATTGACGAAGTCTATCAGGGCCTCGCCCGTCAGCCCTTCCGGGTTTGCTGCCCAGGCGGACCAGCGGAATTGTTCAGGGATCGGCGAGCGATAGCTGGGGCGGAGAAGCTCCAGCTCCTGATCCTGGTCGTCGATGATCTTGAGGAAAAACATCCAGCAAAGCTGACCCACCCGCTGGGCGTCGCCATCGACGCCGACATCCTTGCGCATGATGTCCTGGATGGATTTGACGAGGTTGCGGACGGACATGGGCTAGGCGCTTTCACTGTAGAGTGCGGACTGAAGGTCGTGGACAGCCTGCTCATACCCCGGCCGGCCGCCAAACGCCTTCACCAGCTGCATCGCCGTTCCCATCCGGTCGAAGGGTGTGATCCGAAGCATCTCCGGATCGTCGAGGTTCAGCAGCCCCTCGTCCTCGTATTTGGTCAGCAGCGCCTCCAGCACGGCGCGGGCCTGGACGCCGTAGCGGGTGAAGACATCGCGCTTGCGGACGTTCTCGGCCCGCTCGTGACGGGTCAGGGGCGGCTGGTCGAAGGCGACGTGGCAGATGAGATCGAAGGGGTCGAGGTCCTTGCCGACCTCGTCGGTGAGAACTTCCAGTGGCAGGCCTTCCTCGGCCAGCTCGTCGACAATGGCCTGCTTGCGGTCGGCCTCGTTCCAGCGGCGCAGGAAGGCCTCCAGGGACACGTAATGCTTGCGCAGGGTGTTGCGGGTGAAGTCGCGCAGGCTCTCGGTGACCAGCTTGCCGTTGGCGTCGAGGTACTGGACGCGCTCGGAAACCACGGTGACCGGCACACCGTCGACATAGACCTTCCTCTGCTTGTCGCCGACGCCTGGGTCGAACGTGATGTCGGGCCTGTCGACGATCACCTCGTCCGGGCCGGGGATGCGCGGAATGGGATCATCATCGCCGTCGATGCCGAAGTCGGACGGGTCATCCGGCGGGGTGATCGGATCGAATTCGCCGGGCTCGTAGATCTGCACTGGTTCGCCGTCGAAATCCGGGTCGGCGAAGTGGTCGGTCGCGCCCCGGAAGTCCATCAGGGTGAAATAGAACTTGCGGGTATCTTCATGCACCCGGGTACCGCGGCCGACGATCTGTTTGAACTCGGTCATGGACCCGACCGGCCGGTCGAGGACGATCAGCCGGCAGGTCTGGGCGTCGACGCCGGTGGATAGCAGGCGCGAGGTCGTCACCAGCACCGGATATTTCGATTCCGGGTCGATGAAGTTGCCCAGCTGGGCCTGGCCCTCCTGGTCGCTGCCGGTGATGCGCATGACATAGCGCGGATTCTGGTCGACCAGGTCCTTGTTGGCGTTGACAAGGGCCTGACGCATGCGGGCGGCGTGTTCCTCATCGACGCAGAAGACGATGGTTTTCTGGAAGCGGTCGCCGCTCTCCTTCAGGAACTCTGTGACGCGGGCGGCGACCATCTTGGTGCGCTCCTCCAGCACCAGGGTGCGGTCAAAATCCCGGGTATTGTAAATACGGTCTTCGATCTCATGGCCGTCTCGGTCGGTGTCGCCCTTCTCGGGCCGGTAGCCTTCGACGTCACGGTCGAACAGAACCTTGATGACCTTGTAGGGTGCCAGGAACCCGTCGCGGATGCCCTGTTTCAGGGAATAAGAATAGACCGGCGGGCCGAAGTAGTCGCTGTTGGAAGCGTACTCGGTTTCCTTGGGTGTGGCGGTCAGGCCGATCTGGGTGGCGGTGGAAAAGTACTCCAGGATTTCGCGCCAGGCGGAATCCTCGGCCGCGCTACCCCGGTGGCACTCGTCGATGACGATCAGGTCGAAGAAGTCCCGCGAGAACTCCTTGTAGAGTTTCTGGACCTCGTCCGGCCCGGTGATCGCCTGGTAGAGCCCGAGGTAGATTTCATAGGAGGTGTCGATCCGGCGCTTGGCCCCGATGGCGGTGGGCAGGTCGACCTCCGTTCCATCGCTGCGCTCGATGGTCTTGGACTTCGCCGACAGCTTGGCCATGGCCGCGCCGAACGGGCGGAAGTCGTTGACCATGGTCTGGTCGATCAGGATGTTGCGGTCGGCCAGGAAGAGGATGCGTTTCTTCCGTTTCGCCTTCCATAGCCGCCAGATGATCTGGAAGGCGGTGTAGGTCTTGCCGGTGCCGGTCGCCATGACTAGCAGCACCCGGTTCTGGTCTTTGGCTATGGCCTCGATGGCGGCGTTGACGGCGTTGACCTGGTAGTAGCGGGGCGTCTTGCCGCCGCCGTCATCGTAATAGTCCTGGAGGACCACCTGCTCGGCGTCGCGCGAGAAACCCTTGGCCTCAGCGTATCGGGCCCATAGGTCTCCGGGCGACGGGAAAGCGCCCAGGGCGAGCGTGCTCTCCTTCACCACGCTGGCCCCCGTGCGGTCGTGGAAGACAAACCCCGACCCGTTCGACGAAAAGACGTACGGGATGTCGAGTGTTTCCGCATAGTCCAGGGCCTGCTGGATGCCGTCCCCGGCGTTGTGGCTAGCGTCCTTAGCCTCGATGAGCGCAACGGGGATGTTGGGCTTGTAATAGAGGACGTAGTCGGCCCGCTTGGCCTTGCCGCGTGTCACAAGCTTGCCGCGCACAATGATGCGACCTTTGGTAAAGCTCACCTCTTCGCGGATCTGTGTGGCGATGTCCCATCCCGCGCCGACAAGTGCCGGCGTGATGAACTTGGTGCAGATGTCGCGTTCGCTGAACTTCTGGGCGGTCATTCGGCCGGCATGCCCCCTGATACCCGCGCGCTGTTACCCCTGCCGTTCACGCCTGCCCCTCCATAGCGGGCGCTACCTGAGCAAGAACAGCTTCGGATCGCAAGTCTGCAGGTAGATAAAGGGGCGCCGACGAGATGGGCCGGTTGTTCGGGTGCCCCCCGCTTGAGCATCTAGCCGCCCACCGCCAATCGTGATTTAACCCGACCACCAGCCCGACGTTTGGTCGCTGACGGCTGGTGCGCTGTTGCGCGTGAACCACAGGCCCCCTTGTCGGGTGGCCTGCTCAATACAAAACCTTCGGGGAATACGCAGGACGCGTTCCCCTGTGGTTCGCGCGCGACCAACCGCCCGGCTTCAGGTCGGGCCTAGGACGCGGGGCGTGGGGTATGCGATCTAATGTTCTGACTGCGGCGCAGCTCGGAGAGTTGCAAAGTCTCCGGGAAGAGGCCAGGGAGTTGATGGAGAAACAACGCCCGGATTTACCGGCCATGCTCGCGGGAATGGCGTTGTCCGAGGGTGGGAACGAAAAAGTTCTGGAAGTTCTCAGCAAATTTTATATCGAATTCCAGAAGTCAACGAAAGCGATGCCCGCTGAGTTCAGCCGTAGCATCTCGCCAGACGTCCTTTTTGAAGTAGAAAGCAAGGCTTTAGGTTACTTATATTTCGATCTGTATCGACCGCGTGGAGCGTGGACTTTGTCGTCCAAGAAGCGAGAAACTATTAAAGAATGCAATGACGAAATGGACCTCAGAGCTTGGGAGGCCGCTATAAGTCTAAAACAAGTTCGTTCCACAATAAAATACTATGAGTCGTTGCGTTGAGCCTTGCGGGCAGTTCCATCCAGGCGGTCATTAGAGGCTGGCGGACATTGGATTGAATCGAGGGAGGACGGAGGGGGAGAAGTTGATCCGTTCGACATTTATGTCCGGTTTGGCTCTGGCGCTCTGCGTTTCCAAACCGGCGATAGCGCAAGCCCCATCCGCACCGCCACCGGCTAGCGTCTCAGTGGCGCAGTACGATGCCGGCGTTGCTGCCTACAACCGTCGGGACTTTGCGACCGCACTTCTGCTATTTCAGCAACTGGCAAACGAGGGCGCACCTGCCGCGCAGTTCAACCTCGGCAAGATGTACGAAAATGGGCAGGGCGTAGCCCGCGACCAAACTGTTGCCGACAGTTGGTACCGCGCAGCGGCCGGTCAGGGGTATGCGCCTGCGCAGTCTGCTCTTGCATCAGGCGCTTTCGGGGCGGCAGCGGCGGCTCCCCATTTTCTACCCGCTACGCCCGATCGGAATGCACCATTTTCGGTGCCTGCCCAGATCGCAGCCTCCGGCGCGCCCGGGCAACCGCAGCTGCCAGGCGGGGCCACGGCAGACGCGGTGAAGAATGCTCAGTTTGATGCCGGGCTAGCTGCCTACAACCGCCGGGACTTTGCGACTGCACTTCGGTTGTTTCAACCATTAGCGGACCAAGGCGACGCTTCGGCGGAGTTCAACATTGGTCAGATGCACTACGCTGGCCAGCGGGTGTCCCAGGACTTTGCCGCAGCTGCATCATGGTACCGCAAAGCAGCCGATCAAGGCTTTGCTTCCTCGCAGTTTACCCTCGGCACCATGTACGAAAATGGCCAAGGCGTGCCACGGGACAACGCCACTGCTGTCACATGGTACCGCAAAGCGGCAGACCAAGGGTATGCCTCAGCACAATCAGCCCTCGCTTCGGGCGGAACGGGAAATATAGCCGCCCCAGGTCCCAGCAACGTCGCTCACGAAGTAATCCCCGCGGCAAAATCGGTCGATCAGCCAACGGCGCCAACGGGTTCAAGCGACCCACCTTCGAGTCCGATTGGATACATTGTCGGCGGTCTGATTTTGCTAGGAATCGCATGGCGGTTGTGGAAAGTTTTCGCCGCCATCGTTGGGGGGCTATGGAAGTTCCTAGGCGATCCTTATGGCGAACGAGCGCATACCGAGTCACGCTCTAATAACGAACGCACTCAATCTGAGCCACCGCCCAAGGGCGAGCGGGCACAGCCACCGCCCGACCGCCGGGGGATGAGCGAGGCCGACGCACGATCGATTCTCGGAGTTGAAGAACGTGCGTCGCCACAGGAAATTAGGGCCGCCTATATGCGGCTGATAAAACGTGTTCATCCCGATCAAGGTGGCGCTGCTGGCCTCGCCGCACACCTGAACGCAGCCAGAGATCGGTTGTTGAAAGACTAGGAAGTTGCCCTCGCCTCACCCTCAATCACCGCCGCTTGCTCACTTGCGGTAATCAACAGAATTTCCCTCAACGTCTCGCGTTGTTCGACAGTCAGGGCGCGAAGGTCGATGGTTTCGGTTTGGGCCACGGTCAAGTTGGCGTTTACGTCATGGATCTGCCGGTCGCCGTATATCCTGGCATTCCATTTCCCGATTAGGCGCAGGCGCGTGTCGATGCGGATGCGCTTGTC
>CAZJBC010000195.1:0-5698 GCA_964543805.1 uncultured Brevundimonas sp. | reverse complement strand
CGGGCATCGACCAGTCGGTGCGCGGGGTTCTGGCCCGCATGGAGATGACCGAGCGCGACCAGGTCGCGCTGGGCGCCCGCTTCGAAGGCGCTCTGCAGGGCGTCAGCGAAACCCAGGAACAGATCGCCAAGCGCCTTGAGCGGCTGGAAGAACACACCGAGGGTCCGCGCGCCGTCGAGGCGATCAAGGGCCTTGAAGGCTCCATCGCCCGCCTGGCCAATCAGGTCTTCGACGGCGAGGGACGTCAGCGCGAGGTCAACGCCGACCTGCGCCGTGATCTCGGCGCCCTGGGCGCGCGTCTGGAACAGGGCGGTCCGGCCGGCGGCGGCGACCCGCGCCTGGGCGAGCGGCTGGATCAGGCCGAAGCGCGCACCACAACCGCCCTGCGCGCTCTGGAAACCTCCTTTGCGCTTCTCGACCGCCGGCTGGACAAGACCGAGGATCGCCTGGGCGGCGACGCCCTTTCCGGGTTGATGGACAATCGCCTGGGCGAGATCGCCGCCAATCTGGCCGGCAGCGTCGAGGCCGCGCGGCAGGAAATGGCCGAACAGTTGAGCGCCGCCGCCGATGGTCGGTTCGACCGCATGGAACAGACGCTGCGCGAGATGGAGGCCAAGGTCGCCGCCGCCGAGCAGCGCTCGACCGAGGCCATCGACCGCATCGGCCACGAGGTGTTGCGCATCGCCGAGGCGCTGAACCGCAAGGTCGTGACCAGCGAGCAACGGGCCGCCGACGCCATCGAACAGGTGGGCGGCGAAGTCGCCCGCGTGGTCACCTTGCTGGACGGGCGCCTGCACCGCAGTGAAGCCACGCACGGCCAGGCGCTGGAAAAGGTCAACGCCGACCTGACCCGGGTGACCGAGCGCCTGACCGAGCGCATCGGCTCGGCCGAACGCCGCTCGGCCCAAGCCATCGATGATGTCGGCGAGCAGATCAGCCGCGTCACCGAACGCCTCAATCAACGCTACGACCGCAGCGCCAGCGATCTGTCTGAACGCATCCGCCAGAGCGAAGAGCGCACCGTGCGCATGCTGGAAGAAGCCCGCGAGCGGCTGGACGGCCGTCTGGCCGACACCGGAAGCAAGAGCGACACCGCCCGCGTCTCTTTCGCCGCGCCGCCAATGCTGGACGAGTCCTTCGACGCCCCGCCGTTCCCGGCCGAGGCGGGCGGATCGCTCGCCGCCGACGGCCCGCCACAATATGTCATCTATCCGGACGTGGCGCCGTTCGGCCAGGCCTTCGCGCCGCCGGGGTTCTCGGCCGTGACGCCGGACTTCGGCCAGGATGACATCGAGGCGGCCAGCGATTTCGCCGCACCGGTCCCGCCGCAAAGCGAAGCCGATTTTGTCGACGAGGCGCCGCGCCTGGTTCTGCCCGAAGAGCCGGCCCACGAAAGCCCGTTCGAATTTGCCGCCGCCGCTTTCCATGACCGCGACGACGAGATTGTTGAATCGGACGGGGAAATCCACGACCTGACTGTGGATTCCGTGGCGGACGACGAGGACGAGGACGGCATCCTGACGGAAGGTTTGATGGAGGCGATCGACATGCCGCCGCCTCCGGCTCCCGCCGAGCCCCCGCCGGTGCTGTCGACCCGCGAGCTGATCGAACAGGCCCGGGCCGCGGCCCGCATGGCCCAGGCCGAACGCGGCGGCGGCTCGCGTCGTCATCAGCCCCAGGTCGCCGCCGGTTTCGGCGGCGCGCCCTTCGCCACCCGCCGCCTGAAGAAAGAGCGAGCCCGGACCGCCCTGGCCGCTTCGCTGGTGCTGGGCGTGGTGATGATGACCGCCGCTGGCGTCATTGTCGCAACCCCCGGCTCGTCGGAAAAAATCGCCGGGCTGTTCAGCAAACAAGGCCGCTCGCCCGCTCCGGACATAGATACCGCGCCCCGGGCCGCCATCGCCATCGACCCGCAGCCGATCGCGCCGGGCGACGCCCTGGCCCCGGCGCCCGTCGCCACAACGCCCGCGCCGCCCGCAGCCAGCGGTCCAAGCGCCGATGACCTGCTGGCCCAGGGCCGCGCCAAGATCGAGGTCAAGGACAAGGGCGGCCTTGAGCTGGTGCGTCAGGCGGCCAACCTGGGCCAGCCAGAGGCGCAACGCTACTACGCCAGCCTCTATCGCGACGGCAAGGCGGGTCTGAGCAAGAATCCGGAAGAAGCGCGCCACTGGTTCGAGCGCGCGGCATCGGGCGGCGACCGCACCGCCATGCACGAGATCGCCCTTATGCAGTACAACGGCCTGGGCGGCCCCAAGAACCAGACCAGCGCCGCCGAGTGGTTCCGCAAGGCCGCTGACCTGGGCTCGACCGACAGCCAGTACAATCTCGGCATTCTCTACGACAACGGGCTGGGCGTGGCGAAAAACCAGGGCGAGGCCTACAAATGGTTCCTCCTCGCCTCGCGCGACACCAACGAGGCCAAGCGCAATGAGGCCAAGGCGGCAGCCGACCGGGTCAAGGGCGACATCAGTCCCGAGGCGCGCGCCATCGCCGAGCGCGCCGCGGCCGCCTTCGTGCCGCAGACGGCGGCGCCGGCCTCGGCCGCACCCTCGGTCGTAGCGGCGGCGGCGCCGGTGGACTATCTGAATGTGCAAAAAGCCCTGAACCGTCTGGGCTATTATCACGGGGCCCAGAACGGCGCGGTCACCGACGACCTGAAGCTGGCCATTCGCGATTATCAGCGCGACCACGGCATTGCTGTGACAGGCGTCGTAGATCCGACCACTGCTGATCAGCTGAAGGTTACGACGCGGTAGCCGCCGGGAAGGCGAATTAAATCAGTCTCCCGCCAGCCGCTCCGCCGCCACCTTGACGCACCGCTCGCGCCCCAGCGCCACGACCTGACGCTCGCCGGCGAACAGGCCCTCATAGGCCAGGTCCAGCACATTCAGCCCGCCCGCATAGGACCCGAAGGCCGGCAGGATGATCCGCATCCCGTCACCGACAAAACACCGCCGCCGGGTGCTGGCGCCCAGGCCCCTGATCCGCGCGCAGGGGTGCAGGTGGCCGGCGGCCCAGGCATGGTCGGCGCCGGCCCGCGGTTCGTGGCGCAGGACCAGCTCGCCGAACGCCATCTCGCCGGCGCTCTCGCCGGCCAGGCCCTGCGGTCCTTCATGATCGTGGTTGCCGGTGATCCACACCAGACGGGCGCGCACCGCTAAAGCTTCGAGGGTCGCCGCATCCTGGACGCCCATCCGCCCGCCGGCCCCGCCGTCATGCAGGGTGTCGCCCAGCAGGACGATGATCGCCGGATCGGTGGCGGCCGCCTCGGCGCAGAGGCGGCGCAGGGTCTCGCGCGTGTCCCACGGCGGCAGCATCTGGCCGCGCGCCGCATAGGCCGAACCCTTCTCCAGGTGCAGGTCGGCGACCACCAGCGCGCGCACATCCTCGATCCACATGGCGCCGGAGGGCCGCAAGGCCACGCGCAGGCCAGCCAGGGTGGTGACATGTGCGTGCTTCGAGACGGCCGCTGGCGCGGCCTCCTCAGCATGACGAGCAGTATTGGATGCAAAGTCCGTCATGGTGAGGAGCTATCCTGAGCATCGCGAAGGGGCGCGTCTCGAACCATCATCGCCCGGGCGATCAGCGCCTCGTGGGCGGCGTCTTCCAGGATCATCTCGGCGGCCGATCCGCCCGGCGCGCGCTCGCGGCCGATCTCCATCATGGTCGGCACAGCGAAGGGCGACACATGCGCAAGGCGCATCAGGCGGATACGGGTCTTCACCCGCGCCAGAAACGCCCCGATGCGACCGATGTCCAGCAGGCCCGTCGCCGCATCGGCCCGCGCGCACTGCAGCAGCAGATGGTCCGGCTGGTGGCGGCGCAGCACCTCGTAGATCAGGTCGGCGGAAAAGGTCACCTGCCGCCCGGACTTCTGCTCGCCTGGAAATCGCCGCTCGATCAGCCCGCCGATGAGGGCGGCGTTGCGGAACGAGCGCTTCATCAGCACGCTCTCTTCCAGCCAGGCCTCCAGGTCATCGCCCAGGATGTCCTCCTCAAAGAGCTGATCGAAATCCACATCGTCCAGCGGCTTCACAGCCCAGATGCTCAGCGAATAGTCATTGGCCAGATAACCGATCGGCCCGACGCCCAGCCGGTCCAGCCGCCGCGTCAGCAACATGGCCAGCGTCGTGTGGGCCAGGCGGCCTTCGAACGGATAGCAGACCATGAAGTGGCGCTTGCCGTCCGGGAAGGTCTCGATCAGCAGGCTGTCGTCCGACGGCAGGGCTGAATGATCGCGCTGGGCTGTCAGCCACTCGACCACATCGCCAGGCAGGGCGCCCCAGGAACGCTCGTCGGTCATCATGTCACGCACGCGTTTGGCCAGGTAGGTCGACAGCGGAAACTTCGAGCCGCCCCAGTTGATGACCTTGGGCTCCTTGTCGGCCGATCGGGTGACGATGGCGTCCGCGCCCTTCACCCCCTCGAACCGCCAGACCTGGCCGGCGAACAGGAAGGTGTCGCCGATGTCCAGCTGCTCGAAATACCACTCCTCGGCCTCGCCGATCTTGCGTCCGGCCCCGCCACGCCCGGGCAGGCGAACAGTCAGGGTATCGGCCCCGACGATGGCCCCGACGTTCATGCGGTGGCGCTGGGCGGTGGCGGCGTTGCGCACCCGCCACTTGCCGTCCTGGCCTTTGACGATGCGGCGAAAGCGGTCATAGGTCTTAAGCGCATAGCCGCCGGTGGAGACGAAATCGACGACGCGCTCATAGTCTTCCCAGGTCAGATCCGCGTAGGGCGCGGCGCAGCGCACCTCATCGTACAGGGCGACCAGATCGAAGGCCTCGGAACAGGCGCAGCCCATGATGTGCTGGGCCAGCACGTCCAGCCCGCCGGTGCGGAAGACCTCGCCGTCAAAGGCGTTCTCGGCCACCGCGTCGGCGGCGGCGCGGCACTCCAGCATCTCGAAGCGGCTGGCCGGCACCAGGATGGCGCGGCTGGGCTCGTCCAGCCGATGGTTGGCACGGCCGATCCGCTGCACCAGGCGCGAGGATCCCTTCGGCGCGGCCAGCTGGATGACCAGATCAACCTCGCCCCAGTCGATGCCCAGATCCAGCGTCGAGGTGCAGACCACGGCCCGCAGCTGGCCCTTGACCATGGCCGCCTCGACGCGCCTTCGCTGCTCGGCCGCCAGGCTGCCGTGGTGCAGGGCGATGGGCAGATTAAGCTCGTTGAGCCGCCACAGCTCCTGGAAGGCGAACTCGGCCTGCCAGCGGGTGTTGACGAAGACCAGGGACATTTTCGCCTGGGCGATGACGTCATAGACCTCGGCCATGGCGTGCTGCGCCGTGTGGCCGGCCCACGGCACCTTGTTGCCTGACAACAGCACTTCCACCACCGGCGCCGCGCCAGCCTCGCCGCGGATGATCAGGGGGTCGGGACGTGAGGGTTCCGATGGGGCCGGAACCCCCGCCATCCACCGCGCCAGTTTCTCCGGCTCGTCCACCGTCGCCGACAGGCCGACGCGGCGCAGGTTGGGGGCAAATTCCGACAGCCGCGCCAGGCCCAGCGACAGCAGGTCGCCCCGCTTGGACGAATGGATGGCGTGGATCTCATCGATGATCACGCACCGCAGGTCCTCGAAATAGGCGCGCGCGCCTTCCCAGGCACAGAAGAGGGCCAGCTGTTCGGGCGTGGTCATCAGAATGTCCGGCGGCGAGACCCGCTGGCGGGCCTTTTTTGAAACGCTGGAATC
>CAZJBC010000194.1:0-5712 GCA_964543805.1 uncultured Brevundimonas sp. | reverse complement strand
GTACTGGGCCATGGTGGTCCAGGTCTTCTGGCCGTTGATGATGTAGTGGTCGCCTTCGCGCACCGCGCGGGTGCGCAAAGACGCCAGGTCCGAGCCCGAGCCCGGCTCGGAATAGCCCTGGCACCACCACACGTCGCCCGAGCGAATGCCCGGCAGGTGCTTGGCCTTCTGCTCCGGGGTGCCGAAGGTATAGATCACCGGCCCGACCATGGAGACGCCGAACGAGATCAGCGGCAGGGCGTCGATGCGCGCCAGCTCCTGCTGCCAGATGTATTTCTGGGTCGGGTTCCAGCCCGTGCCGCCGTATTCCACCGGCCAGCTAACCACGCTCCAGCCCTTTTTGGCCAGGATGCGGTGCCAGTTCTGATAGTCGTCCTTGGTGGCTTCCTCGCCGGCCGCCTGCCTGGCGGCGGTGTCTTTCGGGTAGTTCTCTTCCAGAAACGCGCGAACCTCGGCGCGAAAGGCGTTGTCCTCGGCGGAAAATTCGAGGTTCATAGGGGGCGTGCTCCCGTGGCTTTATTGACTCGTTGTGCGTTGTATAGGCGCCAAGGGCCGCCTTGCAAAGATTGCCGTAGGGTCAACTTTCGCCGAACAATGTTCAGAAACCAGAACGCCTTATAGGGTTTAGCTCATAACGGTATGCCGCGGATCGTCACCTACAATGTCCACCGCTGCGTCGGCACGGACCGCAAGCTGGATGTGAACCGGATTGTCGAAGTCATAGCCGAGCTCGAGCCCGATATCGTCGCCCTGCAGGAACTGGACGTCGGCCGGGCGCGGACGGACATGGTCGACCAGGCCCACGAGATTGCCCAGGGGCTGGAAATGGCCTTCCACTTCCACCCGGCCATGAAGGTTGAGGAAGAGCTCTACGGCGATGCGATCCTCACGCACTACCCCGAGCGCCTGGTCCAGGCCGCGCCCCTGCCCGGGCACAACTACATCTCAGCCTTGCTTGAGCCGCGGGGCGCCCTATGGGTCGCGATCGATATCGAGGGAACCGAGGTCCAGATCATCAACACCCACCTGGGCCTGGTGGCGCGCGAGAAAAAGAACCAGGCCATCGCCCTGGCGGGACCAACCTGGGCCGGCCATCCACGGTTCAAGAGTCCGGGGATCCTCCTGGGCGATTTCAATTCTCAACCCGGAGCCGCGCCGCATCGCGCCATCGGCCGCGTCCTGAAAGACGCGCGAGCCCTGTTGCCTGCGCACCGGCGCGTCGGCCCGACCTATTCGACGAAAATGCCCCTTTTCCGGATCGACCACGTCTTTGTCACCGACGGCATAGCCGTGCGGGCGATGTTCGCCGCGCACAGTCCCCTCATTCGTCTGGCCTCAGACCACCTGCCGCTGGTGATGGATTTCGATCTGCGTTGAGAAACCGCCGCATCCCGCTTTCGGCGGCGATCTCCCGCACCTGTTCGTTGAGGAACTTGCGCCTGCGCAGAGGGCGCATCGAATCCTTCGGCGAGGTGGGATCGCCCAGGTGAAAGTCCGCGATGAAGCGGGCGAACGAGCCCAGGCGTTTGGGGCTGATGGTTTTCAGGCGGCCGTGGCGGTTCAACGCTTCTATGGCGCGGATCAGGCTGCGCTCCTCGCCCATGGCCCGCGCGACGGCATCGGCGTCGCGCGACAGGAAATGGCCGACCAGACCGTTGCGGAAATGGCCAATGGACGCACGCTGATCGTCACCTTCGGCCCGCATGCCGATCTCCAGCTCGGTGTCGAAGCCGAACGAGCGGTTGTTCAGGTTGGCCGAGCCGATGCGCACGATCTCATCGTCGATCACCGTCACCTTGGAATGGACAATGATCGGCCGCCCCCCCGGTGTGACCGGGCTGAACGCCCGGAACCGGCCAAAGACGTCGGCCTCCTGCAGCCGGCGGATCATGATGCTGCGCACCCGGTCCATGGTCAGCCGGTCGAACCAGCTGGGCGCATGGTGAGTGGTGACCAGCACGACCTCGGGTCCGTAAGGCTCGGCCAGCCGCGCGGCCAGGGCCTCGGCGATCAGGGGCGAGGTAAAATACTGGTTCTCCAGATAGATCAGATGCTTGGCGGAAAATATGGAGTCGCGCGCCAGATGCCGGATTTCGCGCGTCGCGGGGTGATGACGCCAGGCAGGCTCGGTGCGCGCTATGTGAATGTCGACGGCACGCAGGTCCGGCCGCACATTGTCCGGCCACGGGTCGGTCTCGACCGCGCCCACACCCGCCGCCGAGACCTCGTCCACCGCCCGCGCCCAACGCTCGCGCGCCAGATCGCCCATCGCGTGGGCCGCGGCGCCGTCGACCATGACCATGACCTCGTGCCGCGGCGCGTGAAAGCTGTGGCCCATGTGCTGGCGTCGGACGTCCTCGTCCCAGTGGGCGACGGAATCCCAGCGATCGGTCGAGAAATCCCCGCCGCCGGTGAAGGCGACCTTGTCGTCAATGACCAGCAGCTTCTGGTGATGGCAGGCGCCGATGGGCACGGAATCGTCCAGGTGAAACTTGACCTTCGTCCCCTCGAACCACTTGCGCGCCCGGTGGGGAAAGAACTCCTGGGTGGCGCTGATCGGCAGCGAGGACTTCCAGACCAGCAGGCGGATATCGATGCCCGGCCGCCGCTCGGCCAGCCGCAGCAGCACCTTGCCGATCTCGTCCGGCTCGCCCGGCTCGACCCCGCCGTCGGGGGCCAGCCGGGTGCGCGGATCGAACCCCCAACCCAGCAGTAGAACCGATCGCTCGGCCTTGATCAGCGCGTCATAGGCGGCGGAGAAATAGGCCTGACTGTCCACGAGCCACGCCACGCGCCCCGCCCGTGCCGTCCGCCAGCGGGTCGCATCGCGCCAAAGCTCCGTCATCGAGTCGTCCCTGATGGGTCTTGCCTTGCCTGCCTGTCATTGTCACATGAGGCCGATGTCCGCCACAACGCCTCCGACCTCCATTGCAACGCCTTGCGTCAACGTCTGTTGCGTCGACGGCCCCAGCCGCCTGTGCCTGGGCTGCTATCGCACCCTGCCCGAGATCGTCCGCTGGCAGCGGCTGACAGATGAAGAACGGGCCGCGATCATGGCCGAACTGCCGTCACGGCGTAAGCGGATCGATCCGAAGAAGCTGAGGTAGCGCGGCAAAGAAAGCGATAATATCGCTTGATTTGCTGGCACCGTCGAGCGATATTATCGCCCGTGAAAACCATCATCCTCACGCTCGCCGCCGCGAAGGATCTTGATGCTCTTCCTCGCGACGGCCGCGAACAGGTGGAAGGCGGACTTCACCGCTACGCAATCAGTGGACATGGCGATGTGAAGCGCCTTCAAGGCCGCAACGGTTACCGCCGACGCATCGGCAACTATCGCGTCATCTTCGACGAGGATGCGACCACGATCCTGGCGATTTACATCGGCCGCCGGGCCACGGCGACATACACGAGGAGCTAGGCTTATGACCACGCCACAAATCATTCGGACAGCCGCGGGCGAAGAGTTGGTCGTGTTGCCGCGCGACGAATATGAAGCACTCCTTGAGCGCGCTGATCGTGATGCCGAGGATGCCGATGACATCGCCCTCTACGACGCGCGAAAGGCCGAATTGGGCGCTGGCGGCGCCGTCCTTCCCCCGGAAGTGAGCGCCGCCATTCTTCGCGGTGACAGTCGACTGAAGGCCATCCGTAACTGGCAAGGCAAGACCCAGACCTATTTGAATTTCAAAACCGGCATCGGTCAGGGCTATCTGTCCGATCTTGAAAGCGGGCGCCGCGCGGGAACGCCCGAAACTCTCGCCAAGCTGGCGGCGGCGTTGGACGTGCCCGTCGAATGGATTTCCTAGCCAATCACTGAAACCGTTCACTGCTTAAAAACCCTCTCCGGCGATACTCCATCCCAAACGCGGGTCCAGAAGGGCTCAAAACAGGCCGAGAAGGCGGGGTGTTGGATGTTGAAGGTTGCGGTCATCGCAAGCGTGGCTGTCCTGGCCGCCGTGGGCGCGGCGCAGGGCGTCGTGCAATTCAGCGCCGATCAGCTGAACCAGCGCGCCCACTCCGCCGTCGCCGACACCGCCGTTGCGCCGCCGCCCGCGCCGGCCGTGTCCACCGGTCAGAATTCAACGATTTCCAAGAGCGCCGACGGCCATTTCTGGGCCCAGGCCCAGGTCAACGCGCAGCAGGTTCGCCTGCTGGTCGACACTGGCGCCACGGCGGTTTCGCTCACGCCCGATGACGCCCGTCGTTTGGGATTCAACCCCTCCGACCTGACCTACGGCTACAAGGTCAACACCGCCAACGGCCCGGCCCGCGCGGCCCGCATCAGCCTCGCTAACATTACCGTGGCCGGCGCCCGGGTGAACAATGTCGAGGCCTATGTCATCGAAAGCGGTCTGGACACCTCGCTGCTGGGCATGAGTTTTCTTGGCCGCCTGAGCAGCTTTGAAGCCACCAGGTCCTCGCTGATCCTGCACAGCTAGAGCGCTCCGCCCCATTCTTGCGGGCCGCCGGTTTGTGTCGTCTATTGCGCGCACAAGAAGACCGAGCGTCCTGGGGGGAAGCCATGAATATCCGTAACGGCCTGCTGGCCCTCGCCGTCAGCCTTGTCGCTGTCCCGGCCGGGATGGCCGCCACGACGACCGCCGCGCCGAAAACCGCGCCCAAGGCCGCCGCACCAAAGACTGAACCCCGCCAGGGCGGCAAGACAGCCGCTGAACTGGCCCCCGGCCAGAACTGCCAGTTCGTCACCTGGGCCCACGCCCAGGCCGCCGCCGGAAAGGCCAATGTCCAGCACGACGGCAGCCCCCTGCCCGGCATAACGCCGCCCGACATCACCCAGGGCTTCAACGGCGTGCCCATGGCCGCCCAGCCGCCGCTGACCGCCAGCCAGAAGCGCATCCTGGAATGCACCTACCATCTGGCCGAGGCCAATGAAGACCTGCCCTACACGCTGTTCATTCCCTCGACCTACGATCCGAAAAAGGCCTCGCCGCTGATCCTTGATTTGCACGGGCTTTCCATCACGCCGCTGCGCCAGATGCTGTTCGACGGCAAGACCGACCTGGCCGAGAAGTACGGCTACATCATCGTCGCGCCCATGGGTTACAACGTCAGCGGCTTCTGGGGCTCGCGCGCCGGCGCCGTCGTTCCCACGGCCCAAAACAAGCCCGGGACGACCACGCCCTACGCCGTCGGCGAGCTGTCCGAAATCGACGCCATGAAGGTGTTCGGCACGATCCGCGAAAAGTACAATATCGACAATGCCCGCATCTACCTGACCGGCCACTCCATGGGCGGCGGCGGGACCTATTATATCGGCGCCAAGTACAAGGACATCTGGGCGGGCCTGGCCCCGATCTCGGGCCTGGGCGGGATCGCCACGGACGAGGCCGCGCAGGCCTACAAGAACACGCCGATGCTGATCTATCAGGGCGCGGCCGATTCCATCGTCACCCCCGACACCTCGCGCCGCGCGGCCCTGCACCTGCAGAACGTCGGAGCACCGCACGTCTATCTGCAGGTTCCCGGCCAGGACCACATGTTCTGGATCGAGCGCAAGGCCGACCTGCAGGAGCCCGTATTTCAGTTCTTCAACCTGGTCTCCAAGACCACCAATCCCGGCTGGATCACGCCCGATATGCTGACAGCGCCCGCGCGCGGCGGCGGCGGAGGCGGCGGTGGAGCAGGTCGCGGCGGCGGCAATGGCGCGGGCGGCGCCGGCCGTGGCCCAGGCGGACCTGGCGTCGCGGC
>CAZJBC010000193.1:0-5715 GCA_964543805.1 uncultured Brevundimonas sp. | reverse complement strand
CGCCGGCTCGGCGCCGGAAGCGGCGCGGGCGGCGTTGAGGCCGGCGATCAGGCCCTGAGCGCCGGCCTCCTCATAGCCGGTGGTGCCGTTGATCTGGCCGGCCAGGTACAGGCCCGGCAGGCGCTTGACCTCCAGCGCGGGGTTCAGTTCGCGCGGGTCGACATAGTCGTATTCGATCGCATAGCCGTAGCGCCGGACCTGGACGTTCTCGAGGCCGGGAATGGTGCGCAGGAAAAGATCCTGGGTTTCTTCCGAAACCGAGGTCGAGATGCCGTTGGGATAGACCGTGTCGTCATCCAGGCCTTCCGGTTCGAGAAAGATCTGGTGGCTGGTCTTGTCGGCGAAGCGGACGACCTTGTCCTCGATTGACGGACAATAGCGCGGACCGCGCCCCGTCAGCTTGCCGCCATAGACCGCAGATTCCGTCAGGCGCTCGGCAATGATCTTGTGGGTTTCTTCGGTGGTCCAGGTGACCCCGCAGGCGACCTGGGGCGTATCGATGCCGGTCGACAGAAAGGAAAACGGCACGGGATCGGCGTCGGCTTCCTGGCGCTCCAGCTTTTCCCAGTCGATGGACGAGCCGACCAGTCGCGCCGGCGTGCCCGTCTTCAGACGGCCCATCGGCAGACCAAGGCCATAAAGACGGTCGGCAAGGCCGATGGACGGCGCATCGCCCACCCGGCCGGCGGCGATCCGCTCTTCACCGCGGTGAATAACGCCCTTCAGGAAGGTGCCGGTGGTCAGGACAAGCCTCGAGGCCGCATAAGTCCGGCCGCTGGCGCCGACGGCGCCGGTCAGAACGCCGCCTTCAACAACCAGGTCCTCGACGCCGTCGGCGATAATTTCCAGATTTGGATAGTCCAAAAGCTCGGCCTGCATGGCCAGGCGATAGAGTTTGCGGTCGATCTGGGCGCGAGGGCCGCGTACGGCGGGCCCGCGCGAGCGGTTCAGCATGCGAAACTGGATGCCCGCCTTGTCGGCCATGCGGCCCATCAGGCCGTCGAGGGCGTCGATTTCGCGCACCAGATGGCCCTTGCCCAGGCCGCCGATGGCCGGATTGCAGGACATTTCGCCGATGGTTTCGATCTTGTGGGTGAGCAGCAGGGCGCGCGCGCCAAACCGGGCCGCGGCGGCGGCGGCCTCACATCCGGCGTGTCCGCCGCCAATGACGATGACATCCCACTGGGTCATGGGCTGGCTTATAGGAGCGGAGGCCCTGGAGAGTCGAGCTTTGCCGGTGTTTCACGTGAAACAGGGATCCGGCGGAGGCGTCCGCTGTTTCACGTGAAACATCACTTGCCGATGCAGAACTTCCCGAACACCGCATCCAGCACGTCTTCCGCGTCGATGCGGCCAGTGATCCGG
The DNA here is from genome assembly GCA_964543805.1 of uncultured Brevundimonas sp. GTDB lineage: Bacteria > Pseudomonadota > Alphaproteobacteria > Caulobacterales > Caulobacteraceae > UBA5005. Next base: position 4,350 of record CAZJBC010000193.1, on the reverse strand, counting down.
CCCAGAGCCCGGGCCGCCAGACGAACATCCTCGGCCGCCAGCTCCACTTCGCCCGCCGTCAGGGCGGCGCTGATGCGGTCTCGAGCTTCCGCAAGGCTTTCCGCGTGGCGCAGTCGCGTAGCCGCCGGAAATTCCCGGCTCGAAAGCGCCGGGACAACCACCGCCCGGACCACCGCCCCAACAGCGTCCAGGCCTTGACCGGCCTTCACCGCCACCGCGATGGCCTTTAGCCCATGTTCGGAAGCCCAGCTTGCCGCCGCTGCGGCGTCAGGGCCGGACGCCAGATCCGCCTTGTTGATAAGGCACAGGTCGCCGGAGTGGACCAAATCGCGGGCGAAGGCCCAGGCGCCGTCCTTTGCGGACCCGTCTACGACCCACAGGCGAAGGTCGGCGCCTTCCGCCCAGGCCCGGGCCCGGCGCACGCCCTCGGCCTCGATGGTCTCGTCCGTTTCCCGCACACCGGCCGTATCGGCGAGGATCACCTTGTAGCCATCAACCACAAGCGGCGCCTCGATGACATCCCGCGTGGTCCCGGGCGTTGCGGTGACAATGGCCGCCTCGCGCTCGATCAGGGCGTTGAACAGACTGGACTTGCCGGCATTGGGCGCGCCGATGACGGCGATGCGGAAGCCTTCGCGCACCCGGCGGCCGCGGGCCCGATCAGCCAGGGCCTCTTCCAGCTCAGCGCGAAGGGCCCGAAGGCCTTCACGCGCGGCGCCCAAGACGTCGGCGGGAATCTCGTCGTCCGGGAAATCGACGGCGGCTTCCAGCAGGGCCAGGCAGTCGATCAGCGCCGCCCGCCAGGCCTCATGGCGGCGCGACAGGGCGCCGTCCAGCTGGGCCAGCGCCTGAGCGGCCTGGGCCGCCGTCTCGGCGTCAATCAGATCGGCGACGCCTTCGGCCTGGGCCAGGTCGAGCTTGCCGTTCTCAAAGGCGCGGCGCGTGAATTCGCCCGGGCCGGCGGGACGCAGGCCGAGATCCAGCAGGGCCTGCTGCACGGCCTCGACCACCGCCGGACCGCCGTGCAGATGAAATTCGCCGCTGTCTTCGCCGGTATAGCTGTGCGGCGCCGGAAACCACAGCACCAGGGCCTGGTCGAGTATACCGCCCTTTGCGCTCTTCAGGTGCGCCAGGCTGGCGCGGCGCGGAGCGGGCAGGCGGCCCGTCAGAGCCCGTATCGCGGCCGAGGCACCCGGGCCGGACAGACGCACCACCGCCACCGCCGCCCGGCCGGCCGCGCTCGCCAAGGCGAAGAGGGTGTCCTGCGCCAAGGCTTATGCCGTCAGGGCTTGGCCGCCGCAGCGGACATCAGCTTCATGAACTGTTCCTGGGCCTGGCCGCCGAAGGCGAACCAGTTCTTCATCAGCTCTTCCGGCTTCAGGGCATGGATATTCTCGTCCATGCGCTTCTGCATCTCGCCCATCAGATGTTCGTTGAGGACGGTCACGTCCGGCAGGCCCATGAAGGCGCGGGCTTCCTGCGGGGTGCAGTCGATGTCGATGGTCACTTTCATGTGCGCAGCTTCCAGCTTGCCGATCTCGTCAGTCTCTGGATAACGCTAGTTTGCCCCGTTTGACAAAGGGGCGATCAGCGGGAGCAAGACCATGAGCGGCGAATACACCACCATCACTGTGCCGGACGGCGCCTTCAAGGCCTACGTCGCCCGGCCCCGCGGCGGCGGAAGTGCGCCCGCTGTTGTGGTCCTGCAGGAAATCTTCGGGGTCAATGCGGTGATGCGCGGCATCGCCGATGCGATCGCCGCCGACGGATTTGTCGCCATCTGCCCTGACCTGTTCTGGCGGCTTGAGCCGGGCGTCGACATCACCGACCAGACGCCGGGCGAATGGAAAATCGCGCTTGACCTGATGAACCGCTTCGACGCCGACGCCGGGGTCAAAGATATCCAGGCGACCATCGACGCCATCCGCGCCGATTCCGCCTGCAACGGCAAGGTGGGCGCCGTCGGCTTCTGCCTCGGCGGCAAGCTCGCCTTCCTGACGGCGGCCCGCACCGACGCGGACGCTGCCGTCTCCTATTACGGCGTCGGCCTGGAAAACCTGATCGCCGAAGCGGCCAATATCAAGAAGCCCCTGATGCTGCACATCGCCGGCAAGGACTCCTTCTCGTCCAAAGCCGCGCAGGAACAGGTCGAGGCTGGCCTGAAGGGCAATTCCAACGTGGTCATCTATGTCTACGAAGATCGCGATCACGCTTTCGCCCGGCCGGGCGGCGAGCATTATGACGCGGCCGACGCGCAGCTGGCCAACGGCCGGACCAGGGCGTTCCTCTCCAAGATCCTGGGCTAGCGGCCATGCTGGCGATCGAGGCGGAAAAGGCCGGCGGGCCTGAAGTCTTGCGGGTTATCGAGCGGCCAGTCCCCGCGCCTGGACCTGGACAGATTCTCGTGCGCCACAAGGCGGTAGGGCTGAACTTCATCGACACCTACCAGCGCAGCGGCCTCTACCCGATTGCTTTCCCGGCGGTTCTGGGGCTGGAGGCTGCCGGCGTGGTCGAGGCGATTGGCGAAGGCGTCACCCGCTTTCGGATTGGCGATCGCGCCGCCTACGCCAACGGGCCGGTCGGCGCCTACAGCGAAGCCCATTGCGTGCCCGAAGGCCGGGCCGTCCATCTGCCGGCGTCAGTCTCGTTCGAAACGGCGGCGGCCGCCATGCTGAAAGGCATTACCGCGGAATATCTGCTGCGGCGCTGTTTTCCCGTCCAGGCCGGCCAGACGATCCTGGTTCACGCCGCGGCCGGCGGCACTGGCCAGATCCTGGTGCAGTGGGCGACCCACCTGGGCGCGACCGCCATCGCCACCGCTGGCGGCGAAGAAAAAATGGCCCTGGCCCGCAAGCTTGGCGCGGCCCACACCATCGACTACCGCACCGAGGACGTCGCCAAACGGGTGCGCGAAATCACCGGTGGCGTGGGCGTGCCGGTCGCCTATGACTCAGTGGGCGCCTCGACTTTTGAGGGCACGCTTGGATCGTTGGCGCGACGCGGCATGTTTGTGAGTTTTGGCAATGCGTCGGGACCTGTGCCTGCCTTTGCACCCGCGAGGCTACAGCAGGCGGGTTCGCTGTATTTCACCCGGCCGACCCTGTTCGACTATGCGCAGACCACCGAAGAGCTCGACGCTTGCGCGGCCGCCCTGTTTGCAGTGATCAGTTCGGGCGCGGTAAAGATCGACATCGGCCAGACCTTCCCGCTCAGCGAAACCCGGGCGGCGCACGAAGCGCTGGAAAGCCGGGCGACGACGGGCTCGACCTTGCTGATTCCGTGACGTGGCGTGATCGGGTTTGCGTCCTTCGAGACGCCCGCTGACGCGGGCTCCTCAGGATGACGAAGATATTTGTATTGCAAAAAAAGCCGTCATGCTGGGGAGCGACCGCAGGTCGCGTCTCGAAGCACGCACCTATTTTACCTGCATCATCCGCTGATAGGCTGGCCGGTCGGTGAGGCGCTTCAGGTAGTCGACGACGCGCGCGGGGATCATCGGCGCCAGGCCCATGGGTTCAATGCTGTGGGCAAAATTGACGCCGTAGCGGACGGAGATATCGGCGAGGGTGAAGGCATCGCCGGCCATGAAGGCGCCGTGGTCAAGCCGCTGATCGACAACCGCGATACGCTTGGCGAAGGCGGCGCGGATCGCGTCGATGGTATAGTTCTGCTTCTGGTCGTCGGGCGCGCGGAACATGGTCGCCACGATGGCGTTGAGCGGCCCGGCCAGAGTCGCCTCACCGAACATCAGCATCTGGCGGTAGTCCCAAAAGTTCGGCGCATCGTGGGCCGGGACCAGGGCGGTCGGGCCGTAGGTCGCCGCAATATATTCAAGGATGGTGACCGACTCGAACAGCACCACATCTCCGTCGATCATCAGCGGAATGGTGTCGGCCGGATTGTGGGCCTTCATCTCCGGCGGCTTGGGCGCGCCGAGGCCGAGGATTACGGTCTCGTAGGGCAGGCCATTTCTTCCAGCAGCCAGACGGGGCGATTGGAGCGCGCGCGGGGAGCGTGGTAGAGCTTGATCATGGGTTAAGTCCTTGATTAATAACATACATCGTCATCCTCGGGCTTGTCCCGAGGACCCATAAGCTCGAACTTTCGCGGCGCGCAGCACCCTAATCGCGCCGCACGACGCTTTGGCGCCCGCGCTTTGCGTATGCACGAGCGTCTGGCGATATGGGTCCTCGCGACAAGCGCGAGGATGACGGGTGGGCGGGCGCACTTCGCGCGCCCTTCCCGTCAGGTGTTCATCGACTGGAAGAATTCGCCATTGGTCTTGGTCTGGCGCAGCTTTTCCAGCAGGAACTCGATGGCGTCCTGGGGGCCCATCGGATTGAGGATGCG
>CAZJBC010000192.1:0-5771 GCA_964543805.1 uncultured Brevundimonas sp. | reverse complement strand
TGAGCCGCCGGCGCCGCCGGGGCGGCCGGAAGCGGGGCCGGAGGCGGCGCGATGACCGCGACCGGGGCCGGAGCGGGCGGCGGGTTGACGGCTGCCGGCGGCGGGGCGGCCGGAGCGGTTGCGGCGATCGGCGCAGGCGCGCTGACGCGGGGCTGAGCGGGCGTAGCCGCCGGGGCCGGGGCGGGTTTCGGAGTCTCGGCGATGCGGGCGGCCGGCTCGGACGGCGCCGCCGGGACGGCCATCGGCGTGGTCGGCCGCAGGTTCGGGCCGACCGGCAGATCCTTGTAGGGATCGGGCAGCGGCGCATCGACATCGGCCAGGCGCGGGGTGACGATGATCACCAGCTCGGTTTCCTGCTTGTTGAAGCGCTCGGACCTGAACAGGGCGCCAAGGATGGGAATATCGCCCAGGAACGGGGTCTGGCGGATCGAATTGGTGTCGCTCTGCTGCAGCAGGCCGGCGATGGCGAAGCTCTTGCCCTGTTCCAGCTGAACCGTGGTCGAGGCTTTGCGCACCGTCAGGCTGGGCACGTTGAAGCCGTTGATCTGCAGGGGCTGGGTGCTGTCGATGGCGCTAACTTCCGGCTCGACCTTCAGGCGGATCGTGCCGTTGTCCTGTACATCGGGGGTGAACTTCAGCTGCACGCCGAACGGCTTGAACTCGATGGTCACCTGATTGAGGCCGGCGGGAACCGGGAAGGGAAATTCGCCGCCCGCCAGGAAGCTGGCGTCCTGACCGGACAGAGCCACCAGATTGGGTTTGGCCAGGGTGCGGATGACGCCGCGGTCCTCCAGGGCCTGCAGGGTGGCGTCGATGGACACCCCGTTCAGACTGCCCGAGGCATGGAAGGTTCCGGCCGCCGGCGTGATGCCCAGCAGGCCCGAGCCGGTGACGATGGAGCCGTTGCTGCCCATGACGTTCAGGCTGATGCCCGCATCGCGCAGGGCCGAGCGGCCGGCCTCGATGACGCGCACCTCCAGGATCACCTGCTGCGGATCGCGCACCGTCAGGTTCGACGAAACCGCGTCCGGCGCATAGCGCAGGGCCACCTGTTTAGCGCGGTTGGCGGCGGCGCTGGTCGAGGCCTGGCCGGTCAGCAGGATGCCATCGGCGTAGTTGCTGACGGTGATCGCTTCGCCCGGCATGTAGGCGGCCAGGTCCTGGCGCAGGCCCTGAACGTCAGGGCCGACGCGCACGTCGATCACCTCGAGCAGCTGCTGACTCGGGCCATAGACCAGCACATTGGTCGAGCCGGCCTTCTTGCCGCGGATGTAGAACGAGTGGTCGGTCTTGGCGACGATCTCGGCGATGTCGGGCGCGGCCACGACCAGTTCGCCGACGGCGGCGTCGAGGCGGAAGGCCACGGACTTGTCCTTGGCGACGGTGAGCGAGCGGCTGTCGGTGACGGCCGAGGCGACAGGCTGGGCCTGGGCGTGAGCGGCGGCGAGCGGGACGCAGGTTGCGGCCAGGCTTACCGTGGAAGCGAGAAGCAGGTTGCGGATCAACGGAGGACTCCCGAAGCGGCTCGGTCAGTGGGAACGGCCACGTGGGTAACCACGCCGCCATTGTTGATGGTGATCACATGCGGCGGCGCCGGCGGCGGCATCAGCAGGGGCGCCTGCGGCGAGCCTTGGCCGGCGGTGGTCGCAACCTTGCGCGGGGCCGAGGTCGCCGGCGCATGGCCGATGGCGCCGGCGGCGACGGAACGCGTGCCGGGCGCGGCAACGTCGCTGGCCTTGAGCAAGCGGGCGTCCACCGTCTCGGCCGAACCGGGATGGCGCAGCGACAGCGACAGGGCGCCGAGCTGGGAGGCCAGGGCGACCTTCTGGGCGTCCTCCGGCTTGACCTCCAGGGTGGCGGTGTGGCGCACGGCGGTCTGGGTCGAGGCTGGGTCGGCGTTCAGGTCCAGGCCCAGGACGCGGACGTTCTGAACCACCACCTGCGAGATCAGGCCCTTGTCGGGACGATCCGGATCGGTCTGACGGGTCATGATCACGTCCACCCAGTCGCCGGGCAGCACATTGCCGCCCAGGCCGGTGGCGTCGGTGACGGCCAGGGCGTAGGCGCGCATGCCTTCGGTGATCTGGATGGCGACCGAGGCGCGGGCGCCGGGGCCGGTGATCTTGGCCGGCAGCACCGCCTCTTGCGGCGCCATGGCGGTCAGCACCAGGGGCGCGCCGCCATGGTCCTGGGTCATCACCTGGGTCAGCGAGCTGAAGGCGCCGGCCGGCACCGCGCTGGCCGGGTACTGGACGACGGCCAGTTTGCCGGGCTCCAGCTTGGTGCCGTAGGGCAGGGGTCCCGAAGCGACGACGACGGGCACGAGGTGCATGTCGGGCAGGGTGTTGGCGTGGGCCTTGGACGTGCCGGTCGGCAACCAGACCCGGGCGACGAGCAGCGCCGCGCCACCGAGGGCGAGCGATCCGCAGAGACTCAAGACGATGGAAAGTTTCAAAAGGCGCCCCCGATAGATGCGGCCAAAGATGAAGGGTATACTGCGCCTGGCCTTTTATTTTCTGATTAAGTAATGTGGAAAACGGCCGTAAACCATATAATTACGGAAAGGATACTTTGCATTAAGGATGATGAGGGGTGAATATCGGCGATATATACTACAATATTCGGAATGCCGGTATCAATACTTAAAATGTCGGTCGGCCTTGCCGCCCGGCCAAATGGAGGAGCGCGTCTGAGACGCCCTTGACAATTCGGACTACAGGCGTAAATCCTGAGGATGAGACTACAAGTGTCAACCAGGAGAAGCACGCCATGCCCGTCCATGCCTTGCCCAGACTGACCGTCTATCTGATGTACCTGAACGCCACGCCGATCGTGAAACTGGTGCTGACCGCCGAGCTGCTCGCCGCCCTGGCTTGCGTCGCCATTCTGGCGACGGCCCTGTCTCGGCCCAGACCCATGGATCGCGCCGCACGGTTCGTGAAGACCACCCTCGTCGCCGCGCCGGTGGCCGGCCTGTTCGGCGGCGCCTGGGGCCTGACGAATTCCTTCATCGGCGTCGCCAATTCCAATGTCTCCAACATGGCCGTCATCGCCCCTGGCATGGCCGAGTCCATCCTGTCGGTGACACTGGGTCTGCTGACCATGCTGCTGGCCGCCATCGCCTGGGGTGTAGTCGGCGAGCGGCGGGGTGCGGCGGCTGGAGCCTGATCCGGTCGGCCTGTTCAGCTCACCGAACGACGAACATCGCGAACAGGACCATCAGCTGAAAGGCGGAAACACCCAGCCCCAGAATTCCGAGGATGCGCGAACCGGCCGGCGCCGTCTGGCCCAGGGCCTTCACCCGTTCTTCCAGCGGGTGACGCGTCCAGCCACAGCCCAGCGACGGCGCCGGGCCGCACAGCTGGGTCTTCAGCATGGTGCGGGCATAGAGGGCGCGCTGGTCCGGCCGCTCGTCCATGACGGTGAAGTCGCAGGCCATCTCCTGGTCGCGCCGCAGGTAGACCGCGCCGATGTGAACCAGGGGGCTGAACCAGAACAGGCACTGACCCAGGGCCAGGCCGTAGTTGGCCAGCACATCATAGCGCAGGCGGTGCGCCCGCTCGTGACTGCGGATGACAGACCGTTCGGCGGCGTCGAAATTGTCGGCAAAGTCCCTGGGCAGATAGAGCCTGGGATTGAACAGGCCGGTGATCGCCGGGCCCAGCTCGCCTCGGGCGGCCAGGCGCAGGATGCGGCGCTGCGAGGCGGCCAGCAGACAAAGGCCGATGGCTGCGCCGGCCGCCCACACGATCAGCAGAGCAAGGGCATGAGCGATCAGATGGGGCGCCGCCCAGGCCAACAGCCGGTCTTCGAACGGCATGTCGACAACCATGGCCAGGGCGGCGACCGGGGCCAGCACCCACAGCGAATAGGCCACGTCCGGGCCGCACCAGCGGCGGATGATCGCTCTGGCCGTCAGCAGGACGATGATCGCCAGGCCGGTGGCCAGGTTCATGCGAGCCAACATCAGAACGATGTCAGCGGCCATTTATTTCCAGGTCCGCGATCAGCCGCTTCAGGCGCTCCACCTCGGCGGGCTTTAAGTCCCGGTACTGGGCGAAATGGGAAATCAGCGGCTCCAGCTTTCCCTCGAACAGGCGGTCCAGCAGGCCCTGGCTTTCGCTCTGCACATAGTCTGCGCGCGCGATCAGCGGCCGGTAGGCGTGGCGCCCGTCGGCGCGTTCCGAGGCGATGGCCTTTTTGTGCAGCAGCCGGTTGACCAGAGTCTTGACTGTCGCCCGCGCCCAGCCCTGCTCCGCGGCGACCGCCTCCATGATCTCGTCAAAGGACAGCGGCCCCTGTTTCCACAGGGACTCCATAATCTGGCTTTCGGCCGGGGTGATCTGCACGTGAAGGCTCCTCGAGCGCCAGCCTACGCACGTAAGCCAAAAGGTCAAGGCCGGCCGGTGGGAATTCCCCTAGTCCATCGTCACCACCACCTTGCCCAGAGCCTTGCGGCTGGTCAGGTGGCGGATGGCGTCGGCGCCGCGGGCGAGTGGGAAGGTTTCCGAGACGAAAGGCTTGATCTTGCCGGCCTTGTAGAGCTCGAACAGCTCTTTGACGTTCTGCAGGTGCTGGGCCTGGTTGCGTGCCACGGCCGCGCCCCAGAAAACGCCGACGATGTCGCCAGACTTCAGCAGGGCCAGATTCAGCGGAATGGCCGGGATGCCGGCCGGGAAACCGATGACCAGAAAGCGGCCCTCCCAGGCGATGGAGCGGAAGGACGCCTCGGCATAGTCGCCGCCGACGCCGTCATAGATCACGTCCGCGCCGTTCGGACCGACGGCTTCCTTGAAGATCGCCGCCAGTTCCTTCTTGCCGTCCTTGTCGAAGGGGCCGGCGGGATAGACCACGCCCGCATCGGCGCCGTGGCTGAGACAGAAATCGATCTTCTCCTGACTGGACGCCGCCGCGATCACCCGCGCGCCCATGGCCTTGCCCAGCTGCACGGCGGAAATACCAACCCCGCCCGCCGCGCCCAGCACCAGCAGCGTCTGGCCGGGTTTCAGGAAACCGCGATCCTTCAGGCCGTAATAGCTGGTGCCATAGGTCAGCACGAAGGCGCTGGCCTCATCGAACGGCATTTCGTCGGGGATCGGGATGATGCGTTTCTGGTCGAGCGCCATTTCCTCGACCATGCCGCCGGCGCCGGCGTTAGCCAGCACCCGGTCGCCGACCTTGATTCCGGTGACGCCCTCGCCGATTTCCTTGATGATCCCCGAGACCTCGCCGCCGGGCGCGAACGGGCGCTCGGGTTTGAACTGGTAGCGGTCCTCGATCATCAGGCTGTCGGGAAAATTCACGCCGCAGGCCTTGACCGTCAGCACCACCTGGCCGGGGCCGGCCGTGGGCGAGGGTACATCCTCCAGCACCAGGGTTTCCGGCCCGCCGACGACTTTGCTGAGCAGCGCTTTCATTTAGGAGTCCCTCCAGATCGATGGGCGGGATTAGCGCACGGCGGGCGTGGGGGAAAGGGACTCGCCGGGCTGGTCGGAACGCCAGCAAGTCTCCAGCCGCGACAGCACGCTGTCCATCCAGCGGTCGGCCGGCGAATTGACGTAACCGGTGATGTGCAGCGAGCCAGTCACCGCGTCCGGAATGCCGCCGTAACGCAGGCTGGAGGACCAGACGTCATAGACGACATCGTGCGGCGCGGGCGCGGCCTTGGGCGCGGTGGGCGGCAGAACCGGATCGCCGCCAGGAATGTGGATCGCCGGGGTGCGCAGGCCGGCGGCGGAGGTCAGGACGGCGGTGAAGTTCATGCAGCCGTC
>CAZJBC010000191.1:1550-5772 GCA_964543805.1 uncultured Brevundimonas sp. | reverse complement strand
CGGGGCGCGCCTGGCACGCGGCCTACCACGATCCGACCGCCCTTGCCCCGCTGAAGCGTACCATGATCCCCCACTACCCCGGCCCCTTCGCCCACGTCGGCCGGGTGTTTGCGCCGCTTTATCGTCAGGCCAGCCTCTATACCCAGATCACTCTGCGGGAAGATGCGCGCGACGCCCGGCGGTTTGCCTATGACGATGTCAAACTGGCCTTCGATTATTATCTGTCCCACGAAAATCAGGGCCGGCCGCTGATCATCGTCGGGGTCGAGCAGGGCGGCTTGATCGCCGGCCGGCTGGCGGCCGAAGCGCTGGCCGAACATCCCGACCTTCGGACCCGGCTGGCCGCCGTCTATCTGATCGAAACGCCGGAGCCGGTGGAAAATCATGGGCCGGCTTCGGCCTTGCCCGCCTGTCTGCAGCGCGATCAAGCCCATTGCCTCGTCGCCTATCTGGCAAATGTGAAGAGCGAGAGTGACCTGTTGCACGACCTGCTCAGACACCACGCGCCGCGCTGGCAGGAGGACCGGCTGGTTCCGCTCGCCGGCGCGCCGCTGTTGTGCGTCAATCCGCTGATCGGCGGCGCCTCGGCCCAGAAGGCCCAGACCGACCGTAACCTGGGCGCGGCCAACGCCTCGGGCCTGGAGTGGAATGATCTGGTACAGGGCCAGGTCGGCGAACAGCCCCACCAGGTCGCCGCCCAGTGCGACCACCAGGGCGTGCTGCAGGTCACCACGCCACGGTCGCCGTCGCTGCGCGGCCGCGCCAACTGGACCGACAGCGTGCGGGTGCGCCCATACAACTGGTTCTACGCCGACCTGATCGCCGATGCGAAGGCAAGGCTTGCGGCGCTGGCGAAGGAGGGGAAGTGAAGACATTTTACGTCCTTTTTCTTTGGCAGGTTGTCCTGACCCTTGTCGCGTTACTGGCGTTCGTTCTGTATCTCCTGGCCTTGGCCGCGCTTTACCAAATGGGGATATTGCAGCGGCTGAACGAATGGGTGGTTTTCCCGCTTTGCTTCGCCATTTTGCTCCCACTTGTAGGGATGATCTGGTGGACTCAAAGCCTGCCAAAATGCCCAAGTTGCCGAGTGTCATTGTATCGCTTTGGGGAGCGGCGCTGGTGGCCGCGATCCCGCTGTCGTAGCTGCAACACCAGCTATTTCGAAATGCGAGGCATTGGGTTTCGAAAGGCGTCGCGTCCCAATTTGTAGTCGACATCACCCTGCGTCCGCTGCGCCGGTCGGGCGCCAGTCGAACAGTTCGATCAGCACCCGGACCGCTTTGCCCAGTTCGCTGGTCAGGCCGGGATCCCGCGCCAGGATCAGGCGGGCTTCGTCGGCGGCGACGGCGATCAGGTCGCGGTGCGCCACGGGGTCGGCCAGGCGGTAGGCGGGAAAGCCGCTCTGTTTCAGGCCGAGGGGATCGCCGCCGCCGCGCAACTCCAGGTCCTTTTCGGCGATCAGGAAACCGTCGTCGGTCTCGCGCAGGATGTTCAGCCGGGCTTCGCCTGTCTTTGACAGCGGCGGATCGTAGAGAAGCACGCAGGCGCTTTCGCGCAGGCCGCGCCCGACCCGGCCGCGCAGCTGGTGCAGCTGGGCCAGGCCGAACCGTTCGGCGTGCTCGATGACCATGATCGAGGCGTTGGGCACATTGACCCCGACCTCGACGACCGTGGTGGCGACCAGGACCGACACCTTGCCGTCGGCAAAGTCGCTCATCACCTGGTCCTTGTCCGTCGCGGCCAGCTGGCCATGAACCAGACCGACCGAAGGGCCCAACGCCTTTCGCAGATAAGCCGCCCGGCTCTCGGCGGCGGCCAGGTCGCTGAGCTCGGACTCCGAAACCAGCGGGCAGACCCAGAAGGCCTGGGCCCCGGCGGCGGTGACGGTGCGCAGCCGGTCGATCACCTCGTCCATGCGGGCGTTGGGAACTGCGCGCGTGGCGACCGGCGTGCGGCCCGGCGGCTTTTCCTCCAGGCGCGAGACATCCAGGTCGCCATAGACCGTCAGTTCGAGCGTGCGCGGTATGGGCGTCGCGGACATGGCCAGCAGGTGAGCGGCCTCGCCCTTGGCCTGCAGGCGTTTGCGTTCGTTGACCCCGAAGCGGTGCTGCTCGTCGATGATCGAAAATCCCAGCGCGTGGTAGTCGACGTCGTCCTGGAACAAGGCATGGGTGCCGACGGCGACCGCCGCCTCGCCCGACGCCAGACGGCGCAGCTTTTCGGTTCTCGCGGCGCCCTTGTCGCGACCGGTCAGCAGGACGACCGAGACTCCGATCGCCTCCAGCGGCGCGGCGATCGTCTCGAAGTGCTGGCGGGCAAGGATTTCCGTGGGCGCCATGATCACGGTCTGCAGGCCGGCCGCGGCGACATCGGCGGTCGCCAGCATGGCGACCACGGTCTTGCCCGAGCCGACGTCGCCTTGCAGCAGACGGCTCATGCGCTTGCCGCTGGCCAGGTCGCCGCGGATTTCGGCCAGTGCGCGGATCTGGGCGCCCGTTAGTCTGAAGGGCAGGGCGGCTTCCAGCTGGTCGGCGAGCGGGCTGGCCAGGATCACCGCCGCGTCGGTCTTGCGGAAAGCGGCCTTGCGGCGGGCCAGGGCCAACTGGTGGGCCAGCAGTTCGTCATAAGCCAGGCGCCGGCGATTGACGGTCTGCGGCGCCAGGTCAAGGTCGCTGGCGGGGTGGTGGGCGGCGCCGAGAGCTTCGCGCCAGGCCGGCCACTGCTGGCGGGCTTTCCAGGCCGGATCGATCCATTCGGGCAATGCGGGCGCACGCTCCAGCGCCTCCAGCGCCAGCTTGCGCACCGTGCGCGACGGCAGGCCGGCCGTGGCTGGATAGACTGTCTCGATGAGGGGGATTTCGTCGACCAGTTTGGCGTCGATCATGTAATCGGGGTGGGTCATCTGCAGTTCCACCTCGCGGAACCGCTCGACCCGGCCGCTGACAGCGCGCCTGCTGCCAACCGGGTGAGACCTCAGAAGATGATCCCCGAACACCTTGAAAAACACCAGATAAATGAACCCGGTCTCATCCGCTGCGCGGATGCGATAGGGCAGGCCGTCGCGGCGGGGCTTCAGATGCTCGTGGATGCTGACGACAAAGGTCTGCACCTCGCCGTCAAGGGCGGCTGCGCAGGTCGTGCGGCGGCGATGCACCAGGCCCTGCGGCAGGGTGATGGCAACATCGCGCACCAGCGGACCCGCCACCTTTTCCAGCAAGGGTGCGATCTTGGGCCCAACACCCTTCAACGAGGTCGCCGACGCAAACAGGGGAAAGAGAATCTCGGGCCGCATGGGGGATATATACCCCGGCGAGAAATCTTCTTGTGCAGATGATTATTAGGTCGCTATAGTGCAACGCAAGATAGGGCTGTTTCGGCGCTGTCGGACGGGGCAGGGTAACCATGGCGTATTTTGCAACCAACCTTGCCTGCGACCTTTGGTTTGTCTCCTGGGTCGTCGCGATGCTTTGGTCCAGCCGGGCCGCCAAGCGTGCACCGGCAAAAGCTGAGAATGCTCACTGGTTGCCGACGATCGCCGGTTTTGCCCTTTTGATCGTGGCCGGCAATGTAAAGTCGCCCCTTGATCCTGTCGTTCTGGCGATCTGGTGGCTGCCAGGTCTGTGGAGCCCCGTGATCGCCTGGGCGATGTTTGTCGTCTGTCTTACGGGCCTTTTTTTTACGTGGTGGGCGCGAATCCATCTGGGCAGGTTGTGGTCCGCTTCGATCACCCGCAAGGCCGATCACCGGGTGATCGACACGGGGCCTTACGGAATTGTTCGCCATCCAATCTATACGGGTCTGATCGTCGCGGCAGCCGCCGTAGCCTGCCAGACTGGAAAGCCGTTGGGCTATGCCGGTGTGATTCTGATCATTTTAGGGTTCACGATCAAGGCTAGGCTTGAAGAGCGTTTTCTGAAGCAGGAGCTGGGCGCCAGTGCTTACGACGCTTATGCCAGGCGCGTTCCGATGCTGGTTCCGTTTTGGCCGGGCCGGGCTGCTTGAGGTTCGGGCAGACTGAGCAAATTCAGGTCGCCTACACGTTGTCGGGATTGTTCTGGCTTTCGTGGTTCGTGGCTGCGGCCTGGACCCGGCGGGTGGCGAGCCGCCCGCCCGGAGGCTCGCAGACGCTCTACTTTGTCCTGTTTTTCATTGGATTCGTTATGTTGATGAGCAGCACGTCCCTGTCGGGAGGTTGGACAGGACCGGTTGGCTGGCTATTGGT
>CAZJBC010000191.1:0-1540 GCA_964543805.1 uncultured Brevundimonas sp. | reverse complement strand
CGTCATGACGTCCGGCTTCGCGTTCTGCTGGTGGGCGCGCGTCCACCTGGGTTCGCTGTGGTCTGGATCGGTGATGACGCGCGAAGACCACCGCGTTATCGATACTGGACCCTACCATCTGGTTCGCCACCCCATCTACACCGGCCTGATCATCGCAGGGTTTGGACTGGCCGCGGTGAAGATGGACCCCATTAGCTTTGTTGGAGCGGGGATCTGGACACTGTCATTCTGGATCAAGGCGCGCATGGAGGAGGGTTTCCTGCGCGCCGAGCTCGGGCCGGCGGCCTATGACGACTATGCCTCGCGAACCCCGATGCTGATCCCTTTCTGGCCCAAGTAGCACTGGCGCTGACGGCCCCACCGTCCTATACCCCGCCGCCTTGATGGACGAGACGCGAATAGGGCGGATTACGTTTCGCGCCTGGCGGCGCGGATTTCGGGAAGCGGACCTCATTTTGGGGCCGTTCGCGGACAAGCATGTCCGCAGCATGACCCCCGACGAACTTGACGTATTCGAAGCTCTGCTCGGCCAGCACGATCACGACATCTACGACTGGATCGCCGGCAAGCGTCCGGCGCCGGCGGAATTTGACACGCCTATCCTGGACCAGCTGAAGGCCTTTCAGCGCGACCTGCCGGTGGCGTCCGGCGACATTTCCGGATCCTGACGGCGTGGACAAGGCTGATCTCAAACGCGTGGCCGAAGCGCCCGGACGGCTCGACCTTTCGAGCGCGCCGGAAGGCTTCGACGCCCTGGTCATGGCTGACGTTGTACGCGCTCGCGGCGGCCTGTCGGTGTTCGTGGCCCGCGACGGCTCGCGCGCCCAGGCCTTCATCGGCGCCATGGCTTTCTTTGCGCCCGAGGTGGAGATCCTGTTCCTGCCGTCCTGGGACTGTCTGCCTTACGACCGCATCAGCCCATCGGGAGCGGTGTCGGCCCAGCGGATGGCAGTGCTGGATCGCCTGACGCAGGGCCTGGAGGCCAAGCCGCGCCTGCTGGTCACGCCAGTCAACGCCCTGATCCAGAAACTGCCGCCGCGCAGCATGGTCGCCGCCGCAGGCTATAGCGCCCGGCCTGGCCAGGACGTGGTGATGAGCCAGCTGGAGCGCTATTTCGCGGTCAATGGCTATTCCCGCGCCTCGACCGTTTCGGACCGCGGCGAGTTCGCCATCCGCGGCGGGGTGATCAACATCTTTCCGCCGGGCGGGGAAGAGCCCGTCCGCCTGGACCTGTTCGGCGACACGCTGGAGTCCATCCGCGCCTTTGATCCGGTCACCCAGCGTTCGACCCGCCAGCTGCAGAGCGTGGATCTGCTGCCGGTATCCGAGGCCCTGCTCGATGCGAACTCGATCTCGCGTTTCCGCACCGGCTATCTGTCGGCCTTCGGCGCGCCCGGGGAAGATGCCTTTCGCCTCCCCGAGGGGCGCGTTGGGGCCTTCGGACGGAGTCCACACGGGCGGATCGGCCGGTACCGGCGCGGGCGCAGGCGTCGGTTGGGCCGCCGAGGCTCCGACCAACAGGGAAATGAGGCCGAGGTAG
>CAZJBC010000190.1:0-5784 GCA_964543805.1 uncultured Brevundimonas sp. | reverse complement strand
CCGAGCGGATCAAGACCCTGCACGGATCGGCCATAGCCTCGGCCAACGAAGACCGCGAGATGATCGAGGCCCCACCGCGCGGCGACGATCCCGGCGCCGGTCCGGTCGTCGCGCCGCGCAGCCTGCTCAAGGGCATCATCGCCCCCCGCGTTGAGGAAACCCTCGAACTGCTCCGCGACCGCCTGAAGGCGTCCGGCGCGCCCATCGATCCCGACGCCGGCATCGTGCTGATCGGCGGCGCGAGCCAGCTGGCCGGCATCCGTGAAGTCGCCGTTCGCGTCTTTGACCGCCCGGTTCGTCTTGGCCGCCCGCGCCGCGTGCCGCACCTGGCTGACGCCGCCTCCGGCCCGGCCTTCTGCGCCGCCGCCGGCGTCCTGCAGCGCGCCGCTTTCGGACCGCGTGAAGTCGCTTCCACCCGCGCGCTGGCCGGCCTCAAGCCCCTGGCCGGCTCCGGCGATCCCAGCGCCCCGCTGTTCGTGCGCGTCGGCAATTGGTTGCGGGAAAATCTCTAGCGGCTACAGCGCGGCAACTTAGCGCCTTAACATCGCCGGAAAACTTGGGCATTTCGCGGCGCTATGGCGAAAGATCCGGTCACCATCTTCCACAACCCGGCCTGCGGGACCTCGCGCAATACTCTCGCGCTGATCCGCGAGGCGGGCGTTGAGCCGACGGTGGTGGAATACGTCAAGGCCGGCTGGACCGCGCCGCAGCTGAAGGCCCTGTTCAAGACCATGGGCGTTCCCGCCGCCGACGCCCTGCGGGTGCGCGGGACCGACGCCGAGGCGCGCGGCCTGACTGCGCCGGGCGTCGCGGACGAGGCGATCATCGCCGCCATGGTCGACGATCCGATCCTCGTAAACCGGCCCATCGTGGTGACGGAAAAGGGCGCGTCCCTTTGCCGTCCTGTTGAAAAGGTCGTGATGCTGCTGCCGGAGGCCGCGCAGAAAGTCCTGAAAGCGAAAGGGTTGCCGGCGCCTGCGGCTTAGGCGCCGCTGGTTTGGGTTAACGCAAATTGACCAAAATTAACTTGCACTTAACAAACTTCGCCGGTCATGGTCCGCGCAACAGCCCGCTGGGTCGGCGACTCAGGGCATATGCAGCAAAACGGCTGGTATTGGCGTCTCGTGGAAGCGGGGAGACCCGGGGAACATGATGCAAGAGTTTGATCCTAGGCGTCCGGCATTCCGCATCGCTCCGCGCGTTCTGATGGGCCTGGCCGGCTGCTGCGTTCTGGCGCTGGGCGTTCGCCTGCAATCGGCAGAAGCCCACCTGCCCAGCGCCGGCGCCCGCGCGGCCGACGCCGCCCGCCAGGTTACACTGCAAACCAAAGCCTTCGCCGAATCCGAAACCCAGCCGGGCATGGCCCACGCCGAAAGCACCGACGTCGAGGTGCTGCCGGGCGAGACCATCCTGGCCTCCGTGCGCCGCCTGGGCGTTGATCCGGACGATGCACAGCAGGCGGTCGATCTGCTGGGCCAGTCCTTCGACACAGAAAAAGTGCGCGTCGGCATGCACTTCCAGGCCGCTGTCGCCGATCCGCTGGAGGCCGGCAGCCCGCCGCGTCTGGTGGGTCTGTCGATGCGCACCGGACCGGCCACCCAGGTGATCATTTCGCGCAGCTATGACGGCACCCTTCGCCTGCGGCAACTGACCGAGCAGATCAGCGAAGAGACCACGGTGGTTCAGGGCGACATCGAAGGCTCGCTCTACGATTCCGCCGGCAACCTGGGCGCCACCTCGGCCATTGTCGCCCAGGCCGCCAAGCTGTTCGCCCACAAGGTCGACTTCTCGCGCGACATCCAGGAAGGCGACAGCTTCAAGCTGGTCTTCACCCGCCGCGTGGCTGAAAGCGGCCGCACGGTCGAAGGTCTCAACCTGCTCTATGCCGAGGTCGATGCGGCCAGCGCCGGCGGTAAGCCGATGCGTTTCTACCGCTACCAGCCGCCGGGCGGCGAGGCGGACTTCTATGACGAGACGGGCAAGAGCACCCGTGGCTTTTTGCTGTCGACCCCCGTCGGCTTTTCCCGCGTGACCTCGACCTTCGGCATGCGGATTCACCCGATCCTTGGCTACAGCAAGATGCACCAGGGCATCGATTTCGCCGGCGCCACGGGCACCCCGATCTACGCCTCGGGCGACGGCACGATTGCAGAGGCCCGATATAACGGCGGCTATGGCAACTGGGTGCGCATCGATCACGGCAACGGCTGGGACACCGGCTATGCCCACATGTCGCGCTTCGCCGCCGGCGTTCATCCGGGCATGCATGTCAGCCAGGGGCAGCTGATCGGCTATGTCGGCGAAACCGGCGACGCCACCGGCCCGCACCTTCACTACGAAGTCATGCACAACGGTGTGAAGCTGAACCCCAAGGACACCCAGGTGCCCTCCGGCGGGACAGAGCTGAAGGGCGCTCAGCTGACGGCCTTCATGGCCCAGGCCCAGTCGATGAACACCGTACTCGCCCAGTCGGACCAGCCCGGCCAGACCCGCCTTGCCACCGGCGCCTCATCGGCTCCGAAGGCTACTCTGGTCGTGCTCGGCCCGGCGGCGAAGGATCCGCTGCGGAACTAAAGTCGGGTTGGGATCGGGCGCCGCGAAAGCAATCTTGAAACTGCCAGATCAAGGTTTGAGGCCGTGAGGATTAACCGCCGCGGCCCGCGCCACGTCCGCCACCGCCCGCCGCCGGAGTCGCAGCCCCGCCGCGTCCAGCTCCCGGTTGGCCGTTTGAGGCCGAGACCTGCGCCCGGTTGGCCGGAATAGCCATCCAGTCGAGGCGCGCATTCCACAGGCCGTTGTGAATCTGCGGACCGGCATCGCCGAACTCCATCACCGGCTCACTGGTCAGGTCGTACTTCGGCCAGAGCGGGCCGCCCGCCTGACCGGGCGCGCCGGTTTTGGCGAAGGCGGTCCAGTAGGCGATGGTCGCATCGCTGATCGCCTTGTCTTCGGGACGCATGTTGGCGGCGTTGCGGGCGAAGACATAGGTGATCTCGCCGCCGTGGTTGACGCCCAGCGCCGTCGCACGGGTCGTCACGGGCAGGTAGGAATAGAAATAACGATAGACCGTCTGGCCGTTGCGCACATGCGCCCGTGCCAGGGCCCGGTCGGGCTCTTCGATATTCTGGTCGCTGACCATCTCGGCGATGATCTTGTCGGCGTTGCGCGCGCCGGTAGGATCATAGGCGGCCAGGGCCGCATCGCGGTTGGCGGTGATCCGCGCCAGCCGGTCGGCGGCGGGCGCGCTGTTGGCGGCGAACAGGCTGGCTTCGTTGCTGTTGCCGCCCACGAGGTAGGGGACCTTCATCTCGTGTCCGGCCTCGAAAGCCGCGTCCGTGCTTTCCTTGACCAGCACGCCGTCATTGATCACCCCGGCGCTGCCACCCTGCAGATCGGCCCAGGGGACCGCCCGCATGGCCTTCACGGTGTCGGCGGAATCGCCGGTGATGTTCTTGCCGTCGAAGAAGGCCTTGCCCTGCGCCTCGGCGCCCGGCAGCGCCCGGGCGGCGATGCGGCCAAAGCCGCTCTCGTCGATTACCTTGCCGAACAGGCCCTGGGTGGGCGCCACGATCATCAGATAGTTGATCGAGATCGCGCCGGCGGATTCGCCAAAGGCCGTGACATTGGTCTTGTCGCCGCCGAAGGCCGCGATGTTCGCCTGCACCCACTGCAGCGCGGCGATCTGGTCCTGCAGGCCATAGTTGCCCACGGCCTCGCCCGCGGGCGCATTCTTCGTCAGCGCAGGATGGGCGAACCAGCCCGACTTGCCCAGGCGGTAGTTGATCGAGACATAGACGACGCCCCTCTTCGCATAGGGCGTGCCGTCATAGATCGAGCCCGATCCTCCGGTAAAGGATCCGCCGTGGATCCAGACCATGACCGGCAGCTTGGCGCCCGGCCTGGTTCCCGCCGGCATATAGACGTTCAGGTACAGGCAGTCCTCGGCCGCGGTGCATGTAGAGCCATAGACCGAGCCGTCGCGCACGCCGGTCCAGGTCTTGACCGGCTGCGGGCTGCGCCAGCGCAGGTCGCCGACCGGCGCGGCGGCGAACGGGATGCCGCGGTAGACCGCGACGTCCTTGTCGGCGGTGAAGTAGGCGCCCTGCACCTGGCCGCCCGTCACATTGACGATCGGCGCCTTGCCCGTCGGCGGGGCGGGGGGCGGAGCGGGCGCCCGGGCAGCGCCGCCGGCCGCCCCGCCGCCGCGCCCAGGCGCGGCCGGTTGCGACCAGCCGGGAACGCCAAAGGCCAGGACGCCAAGCGTCAGGCTCGCCGCCGCCGCCGCGTTGAACAGGGTCTTGCGGTTCATGATGTCATCCTCCCAGCCGCCGGACGGACGCCGGCATTGTGTCGTCTTCAGGCCGGGACGATGCGCTGGCAGCGAACGCGTCGGCCAGGTGATCCTCTCCGGCCGGCCGCAAAGGACCGGCCGGAGCAGGTATCGTCGTTCAGATCAGCCGCCGCGGCCCGCGCCACGACCGCCGCCACGGCCGGCACCGGCCGGAGCCGCCGCGCCGCCGCCGCGCGCAGCAGGAGCCGCCGCCGGAGCCGCCGCCGCGCCCGGGGTGCCGGCATCGCCGGATGATCCCACCAGATCCCGGTGCGCCGTCAGCCAATCATAGCGCGCGTCGAACAGGTGATTACGCACCGCGACGCCGGCCGCACTGAATTCCAGGACTGGCTCATCCTTCAGGTCGTATTTGGGCCAGGTCACGCCGCCCGCCGCACCCGGGTTGCCGTACTTGGCGAACGAGGTCCAGTAGGCCTGGGCTTCCTCGGCCGTCGACAGGTCCTGCGGATCGGTGGAGCGGCCGAACACATAGGTGATTTCGCCGCCATGACCCAGGCCATTGCCCGATGCCCGCTGGTTCGGCGACACATAGGAGAAGAAGTAGCGATAGACCGGCGAGCCGTTCTTGGTGTGATCGCGCGCCAGCAGGCGGTCAGGCTGACCGATGAAATAGTCGGTCACGACCAGGTTCACCGTGTGGGCGGCGTCCAAGCTGTTGTTCGGATTGTAGATGGCGGCCGCGCCGGTCAGCTTGGCCAGACGCGCGACGGGATCGCGGGTCGGGAACAGGCTGGCTTCGTTGCTGTTGCCGCCCAGCATATAGGGGATCTTCATCTCCAGGCCCTTGTCAAAGGCCGTGTCGGTGCCCTGCTTGATCAGGGTCCCGTCGATAATCGGGCCTGCCGCGCCGGTCGGCAGATTGCCGCCGAGATCAGCGTAAGAGATCGCCTTCATGGCCTTCAGGGTGTCGGCCGAGTCGCCGCGGATGCCCTTGGATGCGAAATAATCGGCTCCGGTCTTTTCGGCGTCGGCTTCAGTGAAGCCCGGGTTGATGCCAAACCCTGATTCCGAAATCGCCTTGGTGAACAGGCCGTGGCTCGGGGCGACGGTCATCAGATAGTTGACCGAGATCGCGCCGGCGGATTCGCCAAATATGGTCACCTTGCTCTTGTCGCCGCCAAAGGCGCCGATGTTTTGCTGCACCCACTTCAGAGCCGCCAGCTGGTCCATCAGACCAAAGTTGCTGACCGCTTCGCCCTTGGGGTTGTTCTTGGTGATCGCCGGGTGGGCGAACCAGCCCAGCCGGCCCATGCGGTAATTGATCGACACATAGACCACGCCACGCCTGGCGAACGGGGTGCCGTCATATTGCGAGCCGGAGCCGCCGGTGAACGAGCCGCCGTGGATCCAGAACATCACCGGCAGCTTGGCGCCGGGTTTCGTGCCGGCCGGCACATAGACGTTCAGATAGAGGCAGTCCTCGGCGTTGGCCG
>CAZJBC010000189.1:0-5817 GCA_964543805.1 uncultured Brevundimonas sp. | reverse complement strand
GAACCCTCGACCCCAACCTTGGCAAGGTTGTGCTCTACCCCTGAGCTACGCCCGCACTCCACAGGTGGTTTCGAGGTAAGAAACCACCCTAAATTTCGAGAGGCGGCTTATGGCAGAGGGCCTGTGCCTTGGCAAGCGGCCGATCGGAACTACCCCTGCTTGATCGGCTTCAGCCGCCGCTTGTTGACGTGGGTCGTCGGGGCGGGGCCGGACTCTTCGGGCATCTCGCCCTTGAAGTAGAGCCGTTGCCAGGCCTCCTTGATCGCCTCGGGATCCTTGAAGTGGAGGCGTCGGTTGAATTCCTCGCGCAGCTTGAACCAGGCGTCGTACTGACCCTGCAGGTCGGCGTTGTCGTCGAGATTGCGGCGGACGATCTCCACCTGTTCCAGCGGCTTGTCCTGAATCAGTGTGATGAAGCAGAAGGGCTCGCCCTTGGTGAAATGCACCTGGCCCGGACGGGTGAAGATCCAGTTCATGGTGAAGGGAAACGGCAGCCAGTCGGTCTCGACCAGGCCCGACAGGGGCTGGATGCCGTCCTTCACATGGTTGGGCGGGCCCATGGTCCACATCGACCAGCCCGGCTCGGTCTTGAACAGATAGCCGGTGTGAAAGGTCACCACGCCGTGGCTGAAATGGGACCTGGCGAAGTCCTCGAAACCCGGGAACGGATATTCGGTCTTGAAGGTGATGTCGCTGGCGTCCATGCCGCCGTTCCAGGTGGCCGTGAAGCTGACCGGACACAGGATTTCCCAGCCCGTCGTATTGGCCATGGTCAGGGGCAGGCAGCGATAGGGGTGGCGATGGGCGAAAGATTCCATCCAGTTGCGCTGGGCGCGGCCCGGAATGATCTCGGGCGGGCGGGCGTGGGTCGGATAGCACTCGAGTTTCATCGGCTCTCACTGACAGCGGCGTGCAAAGGTTGGACGACTTCGTAGCCGGTCGGGGTGCGCGGCGTCCAGATGCGAGGTGGGAAGGCCTTGAAAGAGGAACCACGAGACACACGAAAAGATCGTCATCCTCGGATTCGACGGCGCCCAGCCCTGCCGGCTGTGAGGCTGGGTCCTCGGGATTGGCCTTGCGGCCAACCCGAGGATGACCGGGTCAATTTTCGTGTGTTTCGTGTGTTTCGTGGTTGATCTTAAAAGCGGTTTGCCGCGCCCCGATTCTCTGCATTCTAGGCCCATGCCCGCCACCCGCGCCGATCTGTTCGCCTTTTTTGACGCTCACGGGATCGCCCACCGCACTGTGGAGCACGCGCCGGTGTTTCGCGTCGGCGAGGGCGAGGAGATCAAGGCCGTCCTGCCCGGCGGCTACACCAAGAACCTGTTCCTCAAGGACGCCAAGGGCCAGCTTTGGCTGGTCTCGGCCCTGGGCGAGACGAAGATCGACCTGAAGGCCCTGCCCGCCCGGATCGGCTCGGCCCGGCTGTCGTTCGGCTCGCCAGAGCGGCTTTATGACGCGCTGGGCGTGCGGCCAGGCTCGGTTACCGCCTTCGCCCTGGTCAATGATCCGGACCACAGGGTGCGGTTTGTGGCCGACGCGGCGCTGATGGCCGCCGATCCGGTGAATTTCCATCCGCTCTCGAACGATGCGACCACGGCGGTCAGCCAGGCGGACTTTCGCCGCTTTCTGGCGGCGCTGGGCGTTACGCCCATCGTTGTCGCTTTTGACTGACGCGCGCCATTGCGCCGCCGCCGCCGTGCGACCATTTTGCTCTCTGGCCAGTTAATGCCACAGCCAAGCGAGGACGCATGCTTATCGGGGAAAAACCCACACCGGTCGGCCTGATCAAGGAAGGCACCGACGCCGGCTTCATGGACGATGTCATCGAGGCCTCGAAGGTTCAGCCGGTCATCGTCGACTTCTGGGCGCCCTGGTGCGGCCCCTGCCGCCAGCTGGGTCCGGTGATCGAGCGTCTGGTCACGGCGGCGGGCGGCGCGGTCAAGCTGGTCAAGATCGATATCGACCAGCACCCGGCCTTTGCCGGCCAGTTGCGCGTGCAGTCGATCCCGGCGGTGTTCGCTTTCAAGGACGGCCAGCCCGTGGACGCCTTTCTGGGCGCCCTGCCGGAAAGCCAGGTCAAGGCCTTCATCGCCAAGCTGATCGAGGCCGGCGGCAAGCCGGAAGATGTAACGGGCGATCTGCTGGCCATGGGCGCCGAGGCCATGAAGCTGGGCGATCTGGCCGGCGCAGCCGAGGCTTTTTCGCATGTGCTGCAGGCGGACGCTACGAATACCCGGGCCATCGCCGGTCTGGCGCGCTGCTACCTGGAGGGCGGTGACGCCGAGCGGGCCGGCGAAGTGCTGGCCATGGCCGCCGAGGACGCCAGGGACCCGGAACTGGACAGTGTGCGCGCCGCCCTGCGGCTGGCGGGCGATGCGCCTGCCGACATCACCCCGTTAAAGGCCGCTTCCGAAGCCGCGCCGAACGATCTTGCCGCCCGGCTGACCTATGCCCGCGGCCTGGCCGGTCTGGGCCGCCACCAGGAAGCGGCCGACCAGCTCTTCGCCATCATAGAAAAGGACGCCGACTGGAACGAGCGGGCGGCGCGCACGGCGTTGCTGGAACTGTTCGAGGCGGTGGGGCTGTCGTCGGAATTCACCCGGGCCGGGCGGCGGCGGCTGTCGTCCATTCTCTATTCCTGAGGAAGCGCCATGCCCAGTCCCGTCCGGAAGATCGGCGATCTGCCCCAGATCATCCCGGTCTTTCCGCTGGACGGGGCGCTGTTGCTGCCCCACGCGGCCCTGCCCCTGAACATCTTTGAGCCGCGCTACCTGAATATGATCGACGATGCCCTGGCCGGCGAGCGGATCATTGGCATGGTCCAGACCCGGCCCGGCGGGACGCGGGCTCATCCGCTGCTCAGCGATGTGGGCTGCGCCGGACGGATCACCAGTTTTTCCGAGACCGGCGACGGACGGTATCTGATTACCCTGACCGGCATGGCGCGGTTCCGGGTCGGCCGCGAACTGGCGGGCGTTGGGCCCTATCGCCAGGTCACGCCGGACTTTACGCCCTATGAGGCGGACCTGGCCCCGCCCGGCGATGACGACGGCTTTGACCGGATTGTGTTTCTGGCCGCCCTGAAGGCCTATCTCGACCATCGCGGCCTGGATATCGAGTGGGACGGCGCCCGTGAGGCGCCCGGCGAGGCCCTGGTCAATTCCCTGGCCATGGCCCTGCCCTTCGATGCGGCCGAGAAGCAGGCGCTGCTGGAGGCGCCGGGCCTGGCCGAGCGGCGGGCGACGCTGATCGCGCTTCTGGAAATCGACGCCAGGGACGACGACGATGACGCGCCGCATTCGATGCAGTAAGCATCATCCCCATGACCGCCGCCAAAACACCGGGCCTGGAGCCTGAGATCGATCCGCGCATGCTGGAGGTGCTGGTCTGTCCGGTCACCCATGGCCCCCTGACCTACGACCGCAAAAAGCGCGAACTGGTCAGCGCCCAGGCCAAGCTGGCCTATCCGGTGCGCGACGGCGTGCCGCTGCTGCTGCCCGAAGAGGCGCGGAACCTGGAGGACTAGGCATGGAGCTGAACCGGGCGCCGCCGCCAAGGCCGGGTACGCCCGCAAGTCGGAAAGGCGCGCCTGACCCCTCCCATGAGGCCAAGATGATGCGCCTGGCCGCCTCGGCCTCCGAGGCCGATCCATATGTTCGGCGGGGCGCCTTGATGACCACGCTCATGAATGGGCTGATCACGATCCCGCAGGGCTGGCGCCTCCTATAGCGGCAGGCCCCTCAGCAGCCGCGGCATGTCGCCCACCGCGCCGCCCGCCTCTTCCATGAAGAACCGCCGGGCCGGGCCGATCCTGCCGACCGCCGCCATGCCGATCCCCCGCGCCGCGCGCAACAGGGGATGGTCGTTGGAAAACAGCCGCACGAAGAGATCGGTCGAGGCGGCCAGCGAGACATTGTCAAACCGCCGCCAGGCGGCGTAACGCTCAAGCACCGCCTCGCCCCCGATGTCCTCGCCCAGCCGGGTCGCATCCACCAGAACCTGCGCCAGCGCCGCCACGTCCTTGAGGCCCAGGTTCAGGCCCTGGCCGGCGATGGGGTGCACGCCGTGGGCCGCATCGCCCAGCAGGGCCATGCGCGGGGCGTACATCCGCTCGGCCAGCTGCAGCGACAGGGGATAGGAAAAGCGCGGACCCTCCAGCCGAACGCCGCCCAGAAATTCGCCGAACCGGCGGGCCAGGTGCGCCTCCACCACCTCGGTGCGGGCCTCTTTCAGCGCCGCCGCCCGAGCTGGGCTTTCCGTCCACACCAGGCTGGCGCGCCTGCCGGTCAGGGGCAGGATGGCGAAGGGGCCGGAGGGGAGGAAATATTCGTGGGCGACGCCGTGGTGATCCTCGTCCATGGCCACGGTGGCGACAAAGCCGGTCTGCTTGTAGTCCCAGCCGATCACGCCGATCCCGGCCGCTTCGCGAACCTTGGAGGCGCGGCCCTCGGCGCCGACGCACAGGGGCGCACGCAAGACCCGCCCATCTTCCAGGGTGGCCACCGCGGCCGAGCCGATCGCCTCGACGCCGGCCAGGCGCGCAGGCGCCAGCACCTCGATCCCCGCCGCCTTCACCGCCTGGGCCAGTGCGACCCGCGTATGGCGGTTCTCGACCATGTACCCCAAAGGCTCGCCGGCCGAGACCGAGGCGATCTCTTCGGCGTCAAACCGCAGGAAAAGGCTTAAGCCCCGCCCCGCCGCCGCGCCCGGGGTCTGGGCGTCGGTGACCAGGATCTGTTCGATGCGCTGGGCGTCAGGGACCAGGGCCTGGCCGACGCCGATCTCCAGCCACTGACGGAAGGTCGACCAGGCGATGGCCGAGGAGCGGCCGTCAAATGCAGGCGCGGTCTGCACCTCGAAGACCTGCGGATCGATCAGGATCGTCTTCAGCCCAGCCGAGGACAGAGCCAAGGCCAGCGTCGCGCCGGTCATGCCAGCGCCCGCAATGATCACATCAGCGTCGTAGTTCTCGCTCACCGGAGGGTTCTAAGGCCGATGGCGGCAAAGCGAAAGACGAACCATGAAACACGCGAAACACACGAAAATTCCGTTCGATCTGTGGGGGAGATAAAAGGAGGGCCGCCGCGCGGCGCTCGAACATTCATTTCCAAGATCGCCACTTTTCGTGTGTTCCGTGTGTTTCGTGGTTCTATTTCTTCCTTCTAACTCACGTACCGCTCGCTTCTCGCCCGTCGGATCGCGTCGTCGAGGGCGCGGGCGAAGTCCTTGCGCTCGCCGGGGCTCAAACTCCGCGCCACAGACATCCGCCGGCCGGACATGGCCAGCCGCACGGCCGTCTCGCCCGGCTCGACGCGAGTGAAGGCCGTGGCCGTGGACCAGACGATCCTGCCCTCGCGCAGCACTTCCACCAGGTCGGACGAGACGCGCACCCGCTCGGACGCCACGCGCCGGTTCATGATGTGAAAGGCCAGCCACAGGCCGAAGACATCCACCCCCACGAACGGCAGAACCAGATGGGCGCCCATGATCATGAAGGTGGTCACCGGGATCGCCGCGAGCAGGATGGTGATGGTCATCACCACCTTCAGCCCGCGCCGCGACAGCGAGCGGGCCGGGGTGATCTGGGCGTCCAGGTAATAGCCGGCGGTCATGGCCCTTATCCTAGCTTGGCGCGGGCTTCAGCGCACGGAATGTTCGCGCCATGAACAAGCCCGCCCGCAAACGCCTGCCGGCCAAGGAAGCTGCCCGGATCGCCGAGATTTTCGCCCGGCTGGCCGCGGTCATGCCCGAACCCAAAACCGAGCTGGTGTTCCAGAACCCCTTCACCCTGGTCGTCGCCGTGGCGCTGTCTGC
>CAZJBC010000188.1:0-5870 GCA_964543805.1 uncultured Brevundimonas sp. | reverse complement strand
CGGCGAACTGCCAGGTTATCGGTAAGTCCTGGGCGGTGGGATTGTCCGACAGCAGGCGGATGATTGTGTAGGCGCTCAGGCCGTCGACATCGCCGCTGTCGCCGTTGAGGCGCATGATCCGGTCGGCCGCCTCAGGACATAGTCCGGGCAGCACGTGTTCGATGAAGAATTCCCCGAAGTCGTCCGAGCCCTTGTCGGGAGCAAAGGCCGCTTTACTGAAGTCAGCGGCCGCCAAGATCGCCTTCAGTTCATCGAAGGTGAAGTCGTGCCGGCAGAAGCCAATCTCGCGGAGAACTTCAAACTCTTCCCGGCAGTAGGCATCGGTATGTCCGAGGAGCAACAGCCGGCGTGCAACGACGCTCAGGGGAGCGGAATAGCCCTCCTTCATCTGGATGATCAGGCGATAGCTGAATTCGTCCAACTTCTTGATGAGCGGGAGGTTTAAGCTCTCGGGATCATCTTTGTCGGCTGCGTAGTAGTAGGGAATGTTGGTCAAATCGCCTGGTCGGAACAGAGCTCTGTGATCCGGGAAGCCGGAGTTTTTTCCCCAATCCAGCTCGATCCGTCCGAGCGTCAGATGAATCATAGACCCCATTCAACCATGGAGCGGCATTGCCGCCGTCATATCAAGGGGCGGCCGAAAACGGGGCCACCGGTGCGGCTAACTTAAACCGCCCTAAGCCCTCGCCTCACACTGGCCGGAAGGCTGGAGCAGGCTTCCGCTCGTTCACGGCCAACGCAGTTTATCACTTCTGTCGCATGGTGCGCCGCGACCCGCATCTTCGCGTCCGCCAGGGCCCCATACAGCGCATCGCTGAGACTCCCTTCGCCAAGGCCCTCGCGCACAGCCGGGGCAAAGAGGAGATCCACCGTCGAAGCGACCACTAGACCCGGGAAGCGAACCGCCGCGAGCGAGGTTGCTTTGCGTTCGTCGATGAAGGCTGTGGTTCCGGCTCGGTAGGCATGAACCAGAGTCGCCGCCTCACCGTCGTCTAGGGTCTGGGCGGCATCACCAGCTACCAAACTCAGGAACAGGTCCTCGTCCTGCGGGCCGAGATCGACGACCTGCATCAGGCCGAGGTGCAGCAGGGCTGCAACTTCGTCGGCAGCCCGTCGCCCCTTAGCTTGGCCCCGTTCCAACTCGGACAGCACCGTCTGAGGGATTTCCATGAGGCCGCCATAGAGCTTGAGAATCCTGTCCGCGCAGCCTGTAGCCGCCAGGTTGATCCAGACGCTTGCATCGGCGACGGCCATGCGCGCCTCAGATCTGCGGGTGGGAAGCCGGGTCGTCGACCTCCTCGTCCTCAAAGGCATCAATCAGCTCGCGGATATCGACGCGATCGAGCTGCAACAGACTTGCGAGCTGGCCTTCGCTGAGGAGGTTCTTCTTCCAAATTTCACGGGCCAACATGCCCAAACGCAGCGACACCGGCTTGGCCGCATCGGCCTTGCGGGCATCGACGCCCCAGGCCTCGCCGAAAACCTGGCGCGCTTGGTCATTGGTGATCCCACCGTTGTGCTCAAACCAGTCCCAGGTCCCCACCTTGGTCAGGCCCAGCTCCTCTAGACGTCGGACCATAGCTTCGCGCGCCACGCCGAACGCATGGGCCAGGACAATCACATGGCGCCGGGTCAGCTGAGAGCTCCCGGCGGTTACGTCCCGGAACATGGCCATGACGGCGCGCGCGGGGGTCAGAAAGGCCCGGGCGAAGGCGTTGGCATACCGCTCCTCGCGACTAGCTTCGGGTGACCCATCGTAGAGGGCGTCCGGCGCCCGTCGAGTTGAGACGAGGTGACCCAGCTCATGAGCCCCGGTCTGTGCGCGGCGTTCCTGTGGATGGGCGGCATTCAGCAGGATGCAGGGCCCGGCCGCCTCGTCATAGGCGTAAAGACCCGAGACCTTGGCGGGCAGGCGCCGGACGAAAACCCTGACGCCAAGCTGAAGCTCCAGCAGTGAGACGATATCGTGAACCGGCGCTTGGCCGATCCCGAGCCACTGGCGCAGCTCCGCGGCGTCATGCTCGGCTTGCAGAACCACATCACCCGGCATGAGAGGGCGCTCTGGCGGATCGTTTCGCGACCGCTGCACGCCCAGCAGGTCTTCGAGTTCCAGTTCCGCCTGAACCAGAGTGGTCAGAAGCGCGACGGCGCCCTCGACGCCATCGTCCTGCTCGCCCATCCGACGGAATCGAGGCTTGAGGTCAACCTGCACCGCTTCGCGGCGTAGTAGGGCGTTCAGCGAGACGCCATAGAGCGAGGCCAGGCGCTGCAGCTCGTCCAGCTTAGCGCGGCGTTGCCCCTGCTCTATCGCCACTATGGTGGTACGGGCCATCTCCAGAGCCGCCGCGGCGGCGGCCTGGGTGACCTTGGCCGCCTCGCGGGCGATTCGAAGGCGTTCGCCAACCTCTTCTTGGGACATCGCCTCGGTCATGGCTCGACGGCCGATAGGCCCCGCACAAAAGACTCCGGCGCCAAGGCCCCGAGGAACCGGCGCCATTCGGCGGCGTGACGCGACAGGAGCGAGCGCAGACGCCCTTCGACCTCGACCGGATCTTCATGCAGGACCTCGGCGGTCTCGCGGGCGACGCGACGCACAGCACGCACTGCGCTCGATGCAGTGGCGAGGTCCGCCAGGTGATCCATGTGCAGGACGCCTGCGATGGCGTGTTCGCGCATGGAGTCGGTGATGCCGGTGAAGCCCGTCGCGACACCGGCCTCGAAGGTCGACGCCGACAGGTTCTCCCAGATGTAGGCGTCGGCCGGCTCCGCCAAGCCTGCGATGAACATGCTCAAACGCCTAAGCATGCACGCCGCACAAATGCCGCACTGACGACGACGCCTGTCGACGGAGGCATGGCGGGACTGCTGCCAGCAGGACCGGGTGTCCGACCAAGAGGGCGGGCTGGGCAGAGCCGCCGCCGCGGCCAGAGTTTCCCCCTTAGTGGACCACAGCCGCGGATATTCGTAACGGGCGGCCGAGCCAACCAAAGCTTCGAACAAACGCTCCACCCTGGCGGTGAATAGTGGGTGGACGCGGTAGTCGGGATACATCTGGCCGCTCACGGCCATCATCGGACCGAAGGCTCCCTGTCCGCTCTCGGTGACGACGATCCGGTCGACGCCGGCAATCTGAGCCGCTACGCCCGTCACCACGGCGAACTTTAAGCCTCGCGACCGGGCGGACGATTCCTTGCGCTGCGGGACCTGTACCTTGTAGGGCACCAGGGTGAACGCCGCACGGCGGTGCTCACGCTGCGGCTCGTCGACGCCCACGGAACCCAGGCGCACCCGAACCAGGCCGGTGCCGCCCGCAACCTGGGCGGTGATCGCGTGGACCGCGCGGGAATCTAGGCCGTCGCTGTAGGGCATGATGGCTTTAGCTCCCGCCGGCAGGTCGAGGCTGGCCTGGCGGATGTTTTCCGCGCTTTGCCGGCGCGCCACGAAGCTGAAGGTCCAGGTATCACCAGTCAGGAAAGTGAGCGCGTCTTCCAAAGTCGACGTGACCGCCGGCGACGACCACAGCTTCACATCGTGCACCGCGACGAGGACATCGAAAGTCCGCGACCACGACACCGTCGAGCGCGCCTTGGCCGCATCGCAATACTCCGCCGCCGCCGCCACGACGAGCAGATCGAAGAGTTCCGGGCGCCATTTGGAAAAAAAGTAGGTTTCAAGCCCCTCGGTCGACAGGCGGATGGCGTCGCCCAGCGCCGCAAGTTCGGCCCCCTCACGAACCCGTAGCCCACGATCGACGACGTCGACGAACATGGGCTCGTCGACCAGGCGGGTGGCGAGGGCGGTCACAGGCTTACTCCTTCATCGAGACCCGACCGG
Organism: uncultured Brevundimonas sp.; assembly: GCA_964543805.1. GTDB lineage: Bacteria > Pseudomonadota > Alphaproteobacteria > Caulobacterales > Caulobacteraceae > UBA5005. The sequence continues at coordinate 2,036 of CAZJBC010000188.1, read as the reverse complement.
TCAGTCGGCGCGGACAGGTCGCGGGGCGAAACCCCGGCGGCCAGGGCCGACGCGAGCCCCCTCAAATTGGCCGCCGCCACCGAGTCCGTCAGGCGCGCGCGGATGTCCGCCGCCTTACCTTGGGAGCCCTCCCGTCGGTAGTGTTCTTCGACCTGCCGCAGGCCTCGGTCGGCGCGCTCAGCGATTGTCGCAGCGGCCGCTTCCTCGAACGAGCCGGCGCCCTGATGCCCGTCGCGCAGGACGTCCATCGCGTTGTCCGCTAGCAGGGCCTCCATCGGATTGGCCGCTTGGGCGCGCAGGCGGGCGACCTCCTGCTTGGCAACCTCGAACAGGAGCATACCGTGATCGTCGTCGGCGAGGGCGGCGCGCATCTGGCGCAGAAATGGCTGCCCGATCTCACGCCAGTCGGCCGCCAAGGCGGCCGGGACGGCCTCGGCCACTTCCGCCGCGCTGTGAGCGGTATTGCCGGCGACCTTCGCCAGCGCCCGCCACTTGGGGCTCATTTTTAGGGTCTTGTAGGGGCCGTCGCTCATGCAGGGCATCCTCGGATGTCAGGCTTGATGCCCGAGTCGCCCGACAATGTCAACTTCGAGAACCGCAATATCTGACATTGTCAGGCGCCGCGCCGTTTCCTTGGATATAGATGAGAAATAGGACGCTTATCGATCTTCCGGCCCCGAGCCGGCCCAGGCCGAGAATCTGGGTTTGAATGATGGTCTTGCTACCAAAGGGCGGGTGCGGGCACCTTCGTCTCGGGAGGCTGACGATGATGCAGGGAAACCTGGACGACGAAGACCTTAACAGGCGCCGCCTCTGCGCCACCTGTGTCGGCGAGCCGTTTTTGAAGGCGGCCATCCGGAAAAACGGCGACCACGCCACATGCGGCTTCTGCACCCGTCAGAAGGTTCGCACATTCACGCTGGAGCAAATGGCCGACCAGGTCGAAGCGGCCTTCGCGGACCACTACGTGCGGACCTCCGACCAACCGGATGAGCTTGAGTCCATGGCGATCCGCTACGGTGAACTGGATTGGACCCGGCATGGCGAGCCAATCGGCGAAGCGATCCAGATGGCGGCGATGATCGACGAGCCGCCGGCGACCGCCATCGCCGAAATCCTCGCGATGCGCCACGATACCTTTGCCCCTGGCGACGTGGAGGACGAGCAGGAATTCGACCCGGACAGCTACTATGAGCGGCTGGACTCGGTCGAAGATGACCACTTCCATGAGGACTGGGAGCGGTTCGAACGGAACCTCAAGAGCGAGGCCCGGTTTTTCAGCCGTGAGGCTGAGCAGGTATTGTCGGACATCTTCTCAGGCGTCACCGAGGCCCGGACTAAGTCCGGCGATTCGGTGATCTTCGCCGCGGGTCCGGGAACAGGTCTCACGTCGATATTCCGTGCACGCGTCTTCCAATCGCGCGACCGGCTTGAGGCCGCCTTGGCGCGCCCGGACCTGGAGATTGCGCCGCCCCCCTCAAATGAGGCGCGGGCTGGCCGGATGAACGCACGAGGCGTGCCGGTGTTTTACGGCGCGACCAACGAGCGGATCGCAATGGCCGAGGTCCGGCCGCCGGTGGGCGCCGAGGTCATTGTCGGCCGTTTCGAGATCGTGCGGCAGCTTCGGCTCCTGGACGTCGCCGCGCTCGGCAAGGTGTTCGTCGAGGGTAGCGTGTTCGATCCCACCCTCGCCGGGCGGGCGCGGCGAGCCAGTTTCCTGGCCACGCTGAGCCGGCGGATCATTCGGCCGGTGATGCCGGACGCGGAGGACTTCGAGTACCTCGTCACCCAAGCCATGGCCGACTACCTGGCCGACCAGCCGAGGTTCGCGCTCGACGGCGTCCTCTTCCCGTCGGTGCAGAGCAAGGTCAAGGGCTCCAACATCGTCCTCTTCCACAAGGCCGCTCGCGCCGCCGAGTTCGATCTACCGGAAGGAACTGAGCTCCAGGCCTATCTGCACGGTGGCTCATTCGACGACGAGTACGACGATGGCCCGCTGACGTGGTCGGTCCTCGAAGAGTCCCCCGCGCCAAACA
>CAZJBC010000187.1:0-5898 GCA_964543805.1 uncultured Brevundimonas sp. | reverse complement strand
CCGTCGAGATCTGCCGCGCCTGGATCGTCGATGGCGGTCTGCACGTCTCCCTGCAGAGGGCCTTTGATGACCCGTCCGTCTGGGGCATCGCCCTGACCGACATCGCCCGCCATGCGGCGCGGATGCACGCGGCCGAGGGCGACATGACCTATGAGGCGGCCCTGGCCAAGATCGGCCAGATGTGGCGGGCGGAAATGGACAGCCCGACCGACCTTGGAACCACGGCGCGCCAATGACCGGCGTTGCGTCCTGGCGGGCCGGCGGCTGTCACTGCGGCGCGGTGCGCTTTGAGGTGCGCTGTCACGACGGGGTGACGGTCAGCGAGTGCAACTGCTCGATGTGCCGCAAAACCGGCTTTGTCCACCTGATCGTCGATGACGCTGACTTTCGGATCACTCAAGGCGCCGATCACCTGACATCCTATCGGTTCAACACGGGCGTCGCCGAGCACCTGTTCTGCCGCACCTGCGGCGTGAAGAGCTTTTATCACCCGCGTTCGCGCCCGACCGGCTGGTCGGTCAATGTCAATGCTCTGGACGAGCCCGATGCCCTGAGCCTGACCAGGACCGTGTTCGACGGCAAGAACTGGGAACAGCACTTCGCGGGCCTGTCGGCGGAGGATCGTCACTCGGTATGAGCCAGGATATCCTCATGCCGGCCCTGTCGCCCACCATGGAGGAGGGGGCCTTGGCGCGCTGGCATGTCAAGCCCGGCGACACGGTTCGGGCCGGCGATGTGATCGCCGAGATCGAAACCGACAAGGCGACCATGGAGGTCGAAGCGGTCGACGAGGGAACGATCGAGGCCCTGTTGGTCGAGGCGGGCGCCCAAAACGTCAAGGTCGGCGCGCCGATTGCAAGGTTGAGCGGCGACGGTCCTGCGTCCTTCGAGACGCCGGCTGCGCCGGCTCCTCAGGATGACGGACCGATAGTGCCGGCGGACGGGCCAGCGCCCCCAAAGGCTCAGGCGAACGATCAAACACAACAGGCCCGTCATCCTGAGGAGGGAGCGTCAGCGCCCGTCTCGAAGGACGCAAACCCGCCGCCATCACCCTCCGTCCGCCGCATTGCCGCCGAGAACCACCTCGATTTGTCCGCGGTAAGGGGCACCGGCCGGGAAGGGCGGATCACAAAGGGCGACGCCCTGGCCGCCTCGCACCCGGACCGCACCTTTGCGTCCCCGATCGCCCGCAGGCTGGCGAAGGAACAAAATCTCGATCTTGGCTCCATCAAGGGCAGCGGCCCTGACGGGCGGATCATCGAACGCGATCTGGCCGGGGCCAAGTCCGCTCCGCCGCCGGCCGCCGCGCAGCAACCCACAGCTCCCGCCGCTCACCCGGCGCCAACGCTCGAGCAGATGGGCATCCCGCCCGGCTCCTACGACCTCGTCCCGCTGGACGGCATGCGCCGCACTGTCGCCCGCCGTCTGACCGAAGCCGCGCGCGACATTCCGCATTTCCCCCTGACCATCGACGTCGAGATCGACGCCCTCTTGCAGAGTCGCACAGAGATCAACGCTTTGCTGGAAAAGGAAGGCGTCAAAATCAGCGTCAACGACATGATCATCAAGGCCTGCGCCATGGCCCTGAAGCACGAGCCGAACGCCAATGCGAGCTTCACCGCGGATGGCATCGCCCTGCATCATCATGCCGACATCGCCATGGCCGTCGCCATCGACGGGGGCCTGATCACCCCGATCATTTTCCAGGCCGAGACCAAGTCGCTGGCGCAGATCGCCACCGAGGCCAAGGACCTGGCCACCCGGGCCCGCGAGCGTAAGCTGAAGCCGCAGGAATATCTCGGCGGCACGTTCAGCGTCTCGAATCTGGGCATGTTCGGGATCCGCCAGTTCTCATCGATCATCAACCCGCCCCAGGGCTGCATCCTGTCGGTCGGCGTGGGTGAGAAACGCCCGGTCGTGCGCGGCGATCAGCTGGCTGTCGCCACCCTGATGACCGTGACACTGACCTGCGATCACCGCGTCGTTGACGGAGCCACTGGGGCGAAGTGGTTGCAGGCGTTCCGGATGATGATTGAAAAGCCGGCGACGATGCTGGCCTAGGCCGCCTTGGCGACGTCGCTCTCTGCGATCTTCTGTACGGCCACATAGTCCGTCTTGCCGGTTCCCAGCAGCGGGATTTCATGCGCCTTGACGATCCGCCGGGGCACGGAAAGTTCCGACGCCCCGGTCGCCTGGGCGTGTTCCAGCAGTTTGCTGACCGTGGCGTCAACCCGGTCGGTAATCAGGATCAGGCGCTCGCCCTTCTTGGCGTCCGGCAGGGCGATAACGGCATGGCGCGACTCCGGCCAGACCTGGTGGGCCAGGGACTCGGCGGCCGTCAACGACACCATTTCACCGCCGATCTTGGCGAAGCGCTTCACTCGGCCATGGATGGTGATCCAGTTGTCGGTGCTGAGGTCGACCACGTCGCCGGTGTCATACCATTCGCCCTGTGGCTGGACTTCGCCGTGGGCGTCCAGATAGCCGGCCATCACATTGGGCCCGCGCACCAGAAGCTTTGCGCCGTTCTGGATCCCCGCGACGGGCTCCAGTCGGGCCTCCATGCCCGGCACCAGCCCGCCGACCGTGCCGCGGCGGTTGTCGTAGGGACGGTTCAGCGCGATCACCGGCGAGGTCTCGGTGGCGCCATAGCCCTCGATCACCGGCACGCCGCCGAACTTTCGGGCGACCAGGTCGTGGGTTTCGTCGCGCACTTTTTCGGCGCCGCAGACAATGAACTCCAGCCCCGACATCTCGTCCGGCTCGGCGCTGCGGGCGTACTGGTTCAGAAAGGTGTCGGTGGCGAGCAGGACCGAGGCTTTGCAGTCCTTCAGCAGGGGCGGGATCAGCTTGATGTGCAGGGGCGAAGGATAGTTGAACGCCTTGAGGCCGCACAGCACAGGCAACAGCACGCCGGCCAGCAGTCCGAACGCGTGGAAGACCGGCAGGGGATTGAACATGACCCAGTCGGGATTGAGATCGATGGCGGACGCAACCTGGTCCACATTGGCCAGCATATTGCCCTGGGTCAGCATCACGCCTTTGGGCGCGCCATAGCTGCCCGAGGTGAAGAGAATGACGCCGGGATCGGAGGGCTTGGTCTCCACGCGGAACCGTCGGGGCGCGGCGTCGGCAATGACGGCGCGAAGCTTGTCAAAGACGCCGATCGACTGGCGAACATCCTCCAGCCAGACAATGTCGTAATCCCGCTCCAGCGCGTCGGTGATGTCTTCCAGCTTGGCCTGATCGATGAACCGGTGGGCGGTCAGCACGCGCTTGACGCCCGCAGTCTTGCAGGCTGCACGGATGTTACGGATGCCCGAGGTGAAGTTGAGCATCACCGGCACGCGGCCGTAGGCGTGCAGGGCGTAGAAGGTGATCGCCGCGCCCATGCTGGTGGGCAGCAAAACCGCCACGCGTTCGCCCCGCTGCGTCATGGCCGCGATCTTGTGGCCTAGGGCGAAGGCGCCGCGGATCACGTCGGTATAGGTCAGGACCCGGCGTTCCTGATCTTCCAGGATCGGCTTTTTGGCGCCGTACTTTTCGCGGGCGTCCAGCAGGGCGTCGAAAATGCCGCGCTCCGCCGCCTGAGGATTATAGGCTCTCGGCATACTCTCGCCTCGCCGCTTTCACTGTGGGTTTCCTTATCAACGGACGAGCTTAGGGCGTGGGTCCAATATTGAAAAGGATCGTTACGCACCGTGATCGGGGGCAACCGCGGAGAGCAGCGCCACGAGCCAGGTTTGCCGGGCGGAATCCTCGCCGAGCTGATAGGCGGGAATCGAGGCGATGGCGTCGGGGCGGCAGTGGATGAAGCCGGCGCAGTCGCGGGATTTGGCGTCCGGCGACAGGATCGTCACCTCAGCCTTCACCCTGGATCGAAACCCGGCGGACGCGGTCTGGCTGTTCAGACTGGACCAGGCCGCGCGCCAACCGGGAGTCGGCCCGCCCATGCGCAGATCCGGATTGGCCAGCACCCAGCCCAACTGATCGCGCTGCCGTTGGGTCATCGAAGCAGTATCCTTCGGCCGAACCCAGCCTGCCTGTCCGGCCGGAACGGCGGCGTCGCCCGGATGCGATAGCACCAGGTTTCGGACGGGCAAGCCCCGGGCTACGGCGGCGATGGCGGCTGGCGCGGCGGCGCCGGAGGCGATCAGGCTGATGCTCTCGCCGGCCTTTGGCCGCATGATTCCGCCGACCAGCGCGCGTACGCAGTCGATGTCGGCTTCAAAGTCTGGCGCCCGGCCCAGATCGCGCGGCGCCTTGTAGCGGCCGGAGCCGCCCTGGCCGGCGGCCTCGATGACCCAGACTGAATAGTCCCTTGCAACCAGATCACGCGCCGTCTCGAACCAGCCTTCAGCGGTTTCGCCATAGCCTGTCATGATCACCACCTGGCCGGCGTTCATCCCAGGCGGAGCGACGACGCCGTAACGTAGGGCGGGTTTGCCCCTCATTCGGACCAGACCCCAGGCCCAGCCGTCCGGCGCCCAGAACCGCGGCGCCAGGTTCGGCGGCAGGCGCACGTCGGTGAACGGCGCCACATCGCGGTCCGGCCCGCAGGCGGTCAGCATCAAGGTCAGGAAGAGGGCGAGGCGCGCGCGAAACACCCGATCACTCTTCACCGCCCAGGCTGCGCTTCGCAACACCTTGATCGCGGCGGCGATTGCGCCGATCTAGAGGTCATGGCCGTGGTCATCGACTCCCTGGGCGCGCAAAGGCCGCGCCACCCGGAAAAACAGGCGCGCCCCGACTCCGTCGTTCTGCGCAAGCCCGAGTGGCTGCGCGTGCGGGCGCCCGGCTCGGCCGGCTACCAGGAGACCCGCGCCATCGTGAAGGCCCACGGCCTGGTCACCGTCTGCGAGGAAGCGGCCTGTCCGAACATCGGCGAGTGTTGGAGCGTGCGGCACGCCACCATGATGATCATGGGCGAGACCTGCACCCGGGCCTGTTCATTCTGCAATGTCACAACCGGCCTGCCCGGGCCGCTGGATCCCACTGAGCCCGAACGGGTCGCCCAGGCAGTCGCCAAGATGGGGCTGGCCCATGTGGTCATCACTTCGGTCGACCGGGACGATCTGGCCGACGGCGGCGCGGCCCATTTTGCAGCCGTGGTGCGGGCCATCCGCGCGGCGACGCCAGCGACCACGATCGAGATTTTGACCCCCGACTTCCTGCGCAAGCCCGGCGCCGACGCCATCGTCATCGACTCCCGGCCCGACGTCTTCAACCACAACCTCGAGACCGTGCCGCGGCTCTATCAGTCGATCCGCCCCGGCGCCCGCTATTACCAGTCCCTGCGCCTGCTCGACCGGGTCAAGCAGCGCGATCCGGACGCCTTCACCAAGTCCGGTCTGATGGTGGGTCTGGGCGAAACCAAGGAAGAGGTGCTCCAGGTTATGGACGACATGCGGGTCGCCGGCGTCGATTTCATCACCATCGGCCAGTACCTGCAGCCCACCCGCAAGCACGCGCCTATCGACCGGTTCTGGACGCCGGAGGAATTCGCCGCTTTGGAAACCATCGCCCGGTCCAAGGGCTTCCTGATGGTCTCCGCCAGCCCCCTGACCCGCTCGTCCCACCACGCCGGCGAGGATTTCGCGCGCCTTCGGGCCGCGCGCGAGGGCAGGGCGGCTTAAGGCGCGTGCGGGTCCATCGCGTCACCCGGGTCGTACCCCACACGCCCGATGAGATGTTTGCCCTGGTGGGCGACGTGGACCGCTATCCGGATTTTATTCCCTGGATTACCTCCATGCGCACCTGGAATGTCCGCGTGGACGAGGATGGCGGAAGCGCGCTGGACGCCGAGGCGGAGGTGAAGTTTTCCATCCTTCGCGAGCGTTTCGCGACCGGGGTGCGGCGCGATCCGGACGCATGCCAGGTGACGGTCAGCCTGATCTC
>CAZJBC010000186.1:0-6093 GCA_964543805.1 uncultured Brevundimonas sp. | reverse complement strand
GACAACCGTCCATTCCCTTTCGATCCGGCGCCCCCCCTGAAATCCTTGACCTTCCGCCGCCCGGCGCGCATAAGCCGCCCCTTCCGGCGCAACTCCGTTCGCGCCCTCCGCCACGACGACCCCTGGGCCTGATCCAGGACGAGCGTGGAGAGGCTCCCAGTCCGCGTGATCGCGCACTGGGACGAACGGCGTTTGGGCCATCGCAACTGAGGCCTCGATGTTCGAGAACCTGACCGACAAACTGACCGACGTGTTCGACCGGCTCTCCGGCCGCGGCGTGCTGTCGGCCAAGGATGTCGATGAGGCCATGACCTCGGTTCGCGAAGCCCTGCTCGACGCCGACGTCGCCCTGCCGGTGGTCCGCGAGTTCATTGCCCAGGCGCGTGAAGCCGCCATCGGCGGCGATGTGGTCAAGTCGATCCGCCCCGCCGACCAGGTGGTCAAGATTGTTCACGACGGCCTGGTGTCCATGCTGGGCGGCGACGGCCCGCCGGTTCCGCTGAACCTGGCCGCCAATCCGCCAGTGGTGATCCTGATGGCCGGCCTGCAGGGCTCGGGCAAGACCACGACCTCGGCCAAACTGGCGCTGCGCCTGACCAAGTTCGATCGCAAGAAGGTCCTGATGGCCTCGCTGGACACCCGCCGTCCGGCCGCCATGGAACAGCTGGCCCAGCTGGGAAGCCAGATCGAGGTCGAGACCCTGCCGATCGTCGTCGGCCAGTCGGCGCCGGACATCGCCCGCCGGGCCCTGTCTGCCGCCAAGCTGGGCGGCTTCGACGTGCTCATTCTCGACACCGCCGGGCGCACCACCATCGACGAGGCCATGATGGCCGAGGCGGCGGAAATCGCCGCGATTTCCAAGCCGACCGAAACCCTGCTGGTCGCCGACGCCCTGACCGGCCAGGACGCGGTGCGAACGGCCAAGGCCTTCCACGAGCGTCTGCCGCTCACCGGCCTGATCCTGACCCGCGCCGACGGCGACGGCCGCGGCGGGGCGGCGCTGTCCATGCGCCATGTCACCGGCCTGCCGATCAAGTATCTCGGCACTTCGGAAAAGGTCGATGGCCTGGACGCCTTCGACGCCCAGCGCGTCGCCGGCCGCATCCTCGGCATGGGCGACATCGTCGGGCTGGTCGAAAAGGCGGCGCTCGAGATGGACCAAGCCAAGGCCGAACGCATGGCCAGGCGCATGGCGCGCGGCAAGTTCGACTTCGACGACCTGGCCAACCAGCTGGACCAGATGAAGAAACTTGGCGGCCTGTCCGGCCTCATGGGCCTGTTGCCGGGTGTGGCCAAGATGAAGAACCAGATGGCCGAGAGCGGCGTCGGCGATGCGATGCTCAACCGCCAGCGGGCGATCATCAATTCCATGACCAAGGAAGAGCGCCGCAAGCCTGACCTGCTCGACGCCAAGCGCCGCCGGCGCATCGCGGCGGGCGCCGGCGTCGATGTGGCCGAGCTCAACCGGCTGATCAAGCAGCATCGCCAGATGGCCGACACCTTCAAGGCGATGAGCCGCGATGGCGGAAAGTCCATGGCGCGCATGGCCCAGATGCTCGGCGGCGGCATGCCGGGCGGCGGCGGCATGGGCGGCATGGGCGGAGCGCCTGCCGGCGGAATGCCGGACCTGGAACAGCTCAAGGCGATGACCGGCGGCAAGATGCCGTCGATGGATGAATTGCAGAAACTGACCGGAGGCTCGGGCGGCCTTCCTGGTCTTGGAAACCTGCCGCCCGGCTTCAACCCCTTCAAAAAGAACTAGGAAAACAGGAACTTATAGACATGTTGAAAATCCGTCTCGCCCGTGGCGGCGCCAAGAAGCGCCCCTACTATTCCATCGTCGTCGCCGACAGCCACTCGCCCCGCGACGGCCGCTTCATCGAAAAGGTGGGCACCTATAACCCCCTGCTGAAGAAGGACGACCCGAACCGGGTTTCCCTGAAGCTGGAGTCCATCGACGCCTGGCTGAAAAAAGGCGCCCAGCCCTCGGACCGCGTGGCGCGTTTCCTGGCCCAGCAAGGCGTCGTGAAGTGGGAACACGGCAACAACCCCAACAAGGGCAAGCCGGGAACCAAGGCCGTCGAACGGGCCGAAGAGCGTGCTCAGCGCGTCGTCGATCGCGCTGAAGCCGCCGCCGCCGCCGCCGCCGCCCCGGCGCCCGAGCCGGAACCCGAAGTTGTCGCCGAGGAAGCTCCCGCTGCTGAAGAGGCGCCCGCCGCCGAAGAAGCCGCTCCGGCTGAAGCCGCCGCCGAGGAAGCGCCTGCTGCTGAAGCTCCGGCCGAACAAGCCCCCGCCGCCGAGGTTGCGGCTGAGGAAGCCCCCGCCGCTGAGGCTCCCGCTGCTGAAGAGGCTCCGGCCGCTGAAGCTGCGGCCGAAGAGGTTCCCGCCTCGGAATAGGCGCCATGGCCCTGATCCCGCCCTCCCGCCTGATCCGTGTCGGCCGCGTGGCCGGCGCCTTCGGCGTGAAGGGCGAGGTCAGGATCACCGCCTTTACGGAAAAGCCTGGCGCCCTGCTGGCCTTTCGCACCCTGCTGCGCGAGGACGGGTCGCCGGGCCTGACCCTGCTGTCGGGCCGCGAGCAGAAGGGATCAGTCGTCGGCCGGGCCGGGGAGATCGCCAGCAAGGAAGCGGCCGACGCCCTGCGCGGCCTGTTTCTCTACGTGCCGCGCGACATCCTGCCCGAACCGGACGAGGACGAATTCTACCTGGCCGACCTGATCGGCCTGAAGGCCCTGTCGCCGGACGGCGCGACGCTCGGCGTGGTCAAGTCCGTGCGCGACTTCGGGGCCGGCGATATTCTGGAAATCCAGCCCGCCGACGGCGCCAGCTGGCAGGTCGCCTTTACTCTGACCAATGTGCCTCAGGTGCGCATCGCCGCCGGCGAAATCATCATCGACCGTCCCGCCGAAACCTCCGAGCGCGAACCTTAGGGTTCAATCATCGGATTGCGGAACCGGATCAGGCCTTCCTGGGCCACTGAGGCGACCAGAACGCCGGCTTTCGAATAGATCATGCCGCAGGTGAATCCCCGCGCCCCCGAGGCCGACGGGCTTTCCTGCACATAGAGGTGCCAGTCGTTCATGGCGATCGGCCGGTGGAACCACATGGCGTGGTCCAGGCTGGCGACCTGCATGCCCGGCGACTGGAACGTGACATCGTGCGGCCGCATGGCGGTCTCCAGAATGCCGGCGTCGGACACATAGGCCAGGACCGCCTGATTGAAGCCCTCATCGCCCCCCAGATTGTCCTTGGTCTTCATCCAGGAATAGCGGCCGGATTTTTCCGGCCCGCCCCAGGGTTTGAACTCGCCGGCCGGCCGGATCTCCATGGGCCGCGCGGCGAACCAGGACTGCTGCTCGGGCGAGCGCTTGGAAAACCGCTCGTTGAAATCGTTCTCCAGATCGTCGGGCGAGGGCACCTCCGGCATCGTGAACTGGTGATCGAACCCGTCTTCGGGAATCTGGAAGCTGGCCGCCAGGTTGAAGATCTGCTCGCCGTGCTGGATCGCCGCCACACGCCGGGTGGCGAAGGACTTGCCGTCGCGCGCCCGCTCCACCTGATACAGCACTGGCGCCTTGGGATCGCCTGGCCGGATGAAGTAGCAGTGCAGGGAGTGGCAGGTCAGGCCCTGAACGGTCTTGTAGGCGGCGACCAGCGCCTGGCCGATCACCTGGCCGCCGAAAATCCGCCCACGGGCCGATTCCGGGCTGTGGCCGCGAAACAGGTTCACCTCGATGGGATCGAGGGTCAGGGTCTTTTTCAGGTCTTCGAAGGTGCTCATCGTCCAGCGTTAAACCCGCCGCCGGCGTTTGGGCAAGGCCTCGGGAAGCTTAACTGCCGAAGGCGGCCAGCAGCTGGCTGTGCTGCGAAAGAACCGGGTGCGGCTTTTGCTCATCGGACTGTTCGACATACATGCGCCGGTCCAGGTGCATGATGCGGTCGTGCAGGCGGTGCGAGCGTTCGACCAGCATCATCATGGCCGGCGGAATTTCATCAATGCCTTCCTGGGCGCCTTCTTCCGGCGCCTCGCGCAGGCGGTAGCGGTCTTCGCAGGCGGCCTGGGCGGTCATCTGCCCTTCCTTGACCGCGCGCTGGACGAGGAGCCACGAGGCCACCTGCATCAGCCGGGTTGTCAGGCGCATGCTTTCCGAGGCGTAGGCCAGGGCGCCCGTGCGCGACAGGCGGCGCGATTCCTGGCGGCCGGCCCCATCCAGATAGGCGGCGGTCTCTTCGACCAGCTCCATGCCTTCGTCAAAGATGCGGTCGAACAGTTCCGAGCGGGTGAAGTCCATCACCACGCCCGCACGCCACGGCAAGGCCAAAGTCTGATCGGTCTCGTTCATGCGATACTGTTCCGTCCCGCTTCCTGTGAAGGCGCTGCGCACCCTCTGGCCTCCACGGTTGCAACCCCTATGCCATGCAAAGTCCTAAAATTTGAACAGCGCGTCGGCGGCCGACTTTCCGGACTGCTTTTTCTCCAGCGCCCGGCGGGTGCGCCCGGCCTCGGCTTCCAGCCGTTCGATGCGCTCAGTAAGCTCGGAAACACCAAACAGATCAAGGTCTTCGCGTTCGACCTCGACCAGGGCGGCGCCTCGGGCGACGCGGGGTCCTGCGGGTTCGTCCATCATGACTTCGCCCCTGACTTGGTTCGGGTGAAAAGCCGGCGTATCTGACCCCCACCGCGCAACTTGCGCAAGGGTTGGAGAGGCCAGATGCCGCAAATGATGACCGCGATCGCCATTGAGGGCGGAAAAGGCCCGGCCAGCGCCCTGCATGCGGTGCAAATCGAGGCGCCTTCCCCAAAACCGGGAGAGATTCTGATCGCCGTTCGCGCCGCGGGGGTAAACCGTCCCGATGTGCTCCAGAGACAGGGCGCCTATCCGCCGCCCCCGGGCGCGCCGGCCACCCTGGGTCTGGAAGTCGCCGGCGAAGTCGCGGTGGCCGCCGGCCGCTGGAAAGTCGGCGACAAGGTGACGGCGCTGTTGGGCGGCGGTGGCTATGCCCAGCTCGCCGCGGTGGACGCGCGCCACGCCCTGCCGATCCCGGCGGGTCTTGATTTCATCCAGGCCGCGGCCCTGCCCGAGACTGTGTTCACCGTCTTCGTCAATGTCTTCGAGCACGGGGCCCTGAAGGCGGGCGAGACTCTGCTGGTGCATGGCGCGACCTCAGGCATCGGGGTGGCCGCCATCCAGATGGGCAAGGCGGCCGGCGCCCGCGTCATCGCCACCGCTCGCGGCGCCGACAAGGCCAAAACGGCCAAGGCGATGGGCGCCGACATCGCCATCGACGCCTCGGCTGAGGATTTCGGCGCGGTCGTCGCCGCCGCCGGCGGGGCCGATGTCATCCTCGACATGGTCGGCGGGCCCTATTTCAACGCCAATATTGAGTGCCTCAACTACCGCGGCCGGCTGGTCTACATCGCCTCGCAAGGCGGCGGGACCATCGAGGTTCCAGTCTTTCGGCTGATGATCAAGCAGCTGGTGCTGACCGGCTCGACCCTGCGGCCCCGTTCGGCGGACGAAAAGGCCCGCATCGCCGCGCAGGTGGAGGCCATCGTCTGGCCGTGGGTGGAAAAGGGTCTGGTCAAGGCGGTGGTCGATGCGACCTATCCCCTGGCCCAGGCGGCTGACGCCCACGCCCATCTGGAAACCGGCGCCCATGTGGGAAAGGTTGTGCTGATCGCCTGATCTGGCCGGTTTTTCATTCCCTTAGGTCGCAAGATCTCCTATATCCGGATCATCGGCAATGCAAATGTAAGTACTATCCCAAATGTTTGAACTTTTATTTATTATCTTCCATTTTATGAAATACATATCTGCATATGGCGCTATATTAACAGCAAACGAAACTTGCTGGATCTCAACCCCTAAAGGCAAAGTTCCTCCCGGGAGAGAAATCTCCGCAATATGAAGATTATCAGTGCAGTTAGTATAATCCATAAAAACCATGAATGATATTTCATCTGGCCTCGCATTACTATTTCCGATTCCCGGTCTGTCACCATTCCACCCCGGTTGATATCCGGGTATACCGTTTACCTCAACATATGGAGCGCCTTTATCTACTGGCCAGTTGCTCCATGCATCATAAGTA
>CAZJBC010000185.1:0-6140 GCA_964543805.1 uncultured Brevundimonas sp. | reverse complement strand
GCCCGGCGGCGTTCGCGCGCCGTCCCTGCTGCATGAGGGCAAGTGCGCCGCCCTGCCGACCATCATCGCCACCGGCGGGCCGCTGGACCCCTGCGCGCCCGACGCGGTCCCCTTCGCCCAGCGGCTGAGGGGCATGGGCGCCCATGTCATCTTCAAGGTCTATCCCGGCCAGATGCATGGCTTCGGCAACCAGACCCACGCCTTCGCCGCCTCGCGCCGCGCCATCCAGGAAATCGGCGAACTGGCCGGCGGATTGCTGCGGGCATGAAAAAGCCCACCGTCTATATCGACGCCGACGCCTGCCCCGTGAAGGATGAGGTCTACAAGGTCGCCGGCCGCTATGGCCTGAAAACCTTCGTGGTCGCCAACGCCTACATGCAGATTCCTGTATCACCCCTGATCGAGCGCATTGTCGTCGAGGCCGGCCCCGACATCGCCGACGACTGGATCGCCGAACGCACTGAGGAAGGCGACCTGGTGATCACCAACGATATCCCGCTGGCCGAGCGGGTGCTGGCCGCCGGCGGCGCGGCCATCGCCCCGAACGGGCGGGCCTTTACCCGCGATTCTATCGGCTCAGCCATCGCCCAACGGGCCATCATGGAACAGATCCGCTCCACGGGCGAAATCACCGGCGGCCCGAAGCCCTTCGCCGCCGTCGACCGCTCCCGTTTTCTCCAGGCCATGGACCAGGCGATCCAGCAGGATCTGCGGCGGCGGCGATGATCGAGATCGCGCCCGGCCTGTCCCTCGACGAGGACGAACTGGAAATCAGCTTCATCCGCGCTTCCGGCCCGGGCGGCCAGAACGTCAACAAGGTCTCCAGCGCCGTGCAGATGCGCTTTGACGCGCGGCGCTCGCCGTCCCTGCCCAACGATGTCTCGACCCGCCTGCAGAAGCTGGCCGGCTCGCGGCTGACACTCGACGGGGTGATCGTCATCACCGCCAACCGCCACCGCACCCAGGAAGCCAACCGCCGTGACGCCATTGAGCGCCTCAGCGAACTGATCGCCAGGGTCGCCGTCGCGCCAGTCAAACGTCGGGCGAGCAAGCCGTCCAAAGCCGCAAAAGAAAAGCGCCTGGAGGCAAAATCCCGCCGTTCCAGCGTCAAATCGATGCGCGGCAAGCCGATCGGATCGGACTAAGCTTGTCATTGGCGCGGGGCGTAGTAGGAAGCGCCCACACGCCTCCCACAGGAGCGACCCATGCGTCTTGCCCTTACCCTTTCCGCTATCGCCGTCTGCGCCGCCCTGTCCGGCTGCGGCAAGAAGGATGACACCGCCGGCCTGCCCCTGCCGCTGACGGACGCGGAAAAGGCGGCCCTGATCGCTTCGCTGCCGGAGCCCTATCACAGCGCCGATCTGACACATGGGGAGGCCCTGTTCGGCAACTGCAAGTCCTGCCATTCCATCGAGCGCGGCGGCAAGAACCTGACCGGGCCGAACCTCTACGGCGTGTTCGGCCGCGTGGCCGGAACCAAGAAGAACTTTGACTATTCGGACGTCGTCAAGAGCGCCGGATTCGCCTGGGATGCCGACCATCTGGACGGCTGGCTGTCGGGCCCGCGCAACTTCCTCAAGGGCACCAAGATGTCGTTCAGCGGCCTGAAGGATCCCACCGATCGCCGGGACCTGATCGTCTATCTGATGACCGCCACCGGCTATCGCAGCCCGGCGATGACAGGCGGTGCGGCGGCGACGGCGCCGGCCGCGCCCAAGTAGTCAGCTCAGAGTCTTCAGACTCGCCGCATCGAAGTCGGCGATCTCGCTGGTCCGGCCTTCGTGGACCTTCTTCACCCAGTTGGGGTCCTGCAGGATCGCCCGGCCGACAGCGACCAGATCGAAGTCGCCCCGCTCCATGCGCCGGATCACGTCGGTCAGGGGCGCTGATTTCGAGC
The DNA here is from genome assembly GCA_964543805.1 of uncultured Brevundimonas sp. Classification (GTDB taxonomy): domain Bacteria; phylum Pseudomonadota; class Alphaproteobacteria; order Caulobacterales; family Caulobacteraceae; genus UBA5005. Next base: position 4,243 of record CAZJBC010000185.1, on the reverse strand, counting down.
CCTCGCCCTGGTATGCGGCGGTGAATTCGCCGGACAATCCGACCGAGCCGACGCTTATGGTGGCGGCCCCGGTCAGCTTCTTGGCCCAGCCGGCGAAATTCAGATCCGAGCCTTCGAACTCCGGCTCCCAGATCCGCCGTTGCGAGCAGTGCAGTATATCGGCGCCGGCTTCGACCAGCGGCGCCAACCAGGCTGTCATCTCGTCGGGGGTAAGAGCGTTCCTGGCTGCATAGTCATGCAGCTTCCATTGCGAGACGCGCAGGATCACCGGCATGTCCGGCCCGGCCCCGGCGCGAACCGCCTTGACGATCTCGACGCCAAAGCGGGCGCGATCGGCGATGGTCGGCCCGCCCCATTTGTCGCCACGCTTGTTGAGCTCGCTCCAGAAGAACTGGTCGATCAGATAGCCGTGGGCGCCGTGGATTTCGACGGCGTCGAAGCCCAGCTTCCGGGCGTTCGCGGCCCCGCGCCCAAAGGCTGCGATCGCGTCGGCCACATCCTCTTCGCTCATTCCCTCGCCGACCGGATTGCCGGGCCGGGTGAAGCCGGACGGGCTGTCGTAGGGACCCGGCGGAACCCAGGTCGGATGCCGGGTGCGAACCAGACCCACATGCCATAGCTGAGGGGCGATCAGGCCGCCGGCCTGGTGAACCAGATCAACCACATGCGCCCAGGCGCCCAGGGCGTCGTCGCCGAAAAACCGCGGATAATCCGGGCTGTTCAGCGAGGCGGGACGCTCGACGCCCGTACCCTCGGTGACGATCAACCCGACCTCGCCCAGGGCCCGGCGAACATAGTACTGGGCGACCTCTTCGGTCGGCACGCCGCCGGGCGACTTGCCGCGGGTCATGGGCGCCATCACCACGCGGTTGGGCATGGTCATGGACCGGCAGGAAAACGGGGTAAACAGGATCTGGGCCGTCAAAATCATATCCCCCGGGCAATGGTGAACCGCGCACGCATGCCCGCGTAACACAGGCAAGCGCCGGTTCGTGAGCCTTTGCTTGCGGTCTTGGCCGGGCCATCGCTAGAGCAACTGCTCAGATTGAATCAGAGCGGTTGCTCCAGATTTTTGTCTTGTCGCGTTATTTGGCGGCGAACCGGTATCCACTTCGCCGAAAAACGCTCTAGTTGGCGGGTTGAAGGCCTGTGTTGAGCACCCAGCCGACGTTGTCGTTTTCGTCAGCTACTTCCCACCACAGGTCCTGCTTCTTGCCCGTGGGATACACCTTTGCCCCGGCCTCAAGGTTGCGGATCAGGTCCGACTTGGCGTCGGGAGCGGCCCGCATGTTTATCGTGCGGCTGGCGACGTAGGCTTTTTGAGGCGCCGCGGTGGCCGCGACCGTGCCCTGCAGGCCGGTGACCTGTTGCACCATGTTTGCGTAGGCCTGGATGAAAGCCATGGTGACGATCTTGCCGATATCGGTGCTTTCGTAGCCACCGCCTACCGCGCCGCCCCAGCCGACAAAGCCGCCGGCCCCGAACCCGACGTCATTCTTGGCCGAGTGGCCCTGGGTCACCGCCACCGTTTCGGTGGTGCGTACGCTGGTCAGGGACAGCACCGTCTGGGCCTCAAGTCTGCGCGTTTGGATCCCGCCGGCCAGCGCGCCGACCCGCCCGCCGATAAGTCCGCCGATCGCGCCGCCGACCGCGCCGCCGCCAGTGTTGGCGTCCTGCGCCGCCACTTCAGCCACCAGCACATAATCAGCCGCCTTCACCTGGCCTTGCCCCACGTTCGAGCCTCGCTGAAGGCCAAGATTGGAATCCAGATTCCGCTCTTGCGTCGCTGCATTCAGGCCCGAGCCGCGATCAACGATGTTGAAGCAACCCGACTGCTGCACCATCACCCGAAGCAGTTTTTCGGGCGGCGCCAGGTTGTTCTGGGTCCAGCCGCGTGAATCATCGCCGTTGACGATCGATATGGTTCCCAGGCTGGCGGTGCAGTGAGGCAAGGTCGCCATGGCGTTATCTTGCTGACTCTGGGCGCGCGAGGGCCTGGCCTGGGCAAAGGCGTCGCCTGACCAGGCGGCGACGAGAGCGGCGCTAAGGGCGACCTGGAAAAGATGACGGTTCATGACATCCCCCAAATGAAATCCGGATACCAACGATATACGGACCGAATGGGCTTATCACAACCGTGAAGATCGACCGCGAGCCTGGACCGGCTAGACCACGTCCAGCCGTTCGACCTCGGTGCGGGCCGACAGCAGCGGACCAAGCGGCGCGCCCAGTTCCTTGAAGTGGGCGGAGTCGCGGTGCGCCTGGACGGCCTCGGGGCTGTCGTAGATTTCCAGCACCTTGTAGATCGTGGACTGCCCTTGCGGCCGGGTCAGCTGATAGACCCGGTTGCCCGGCTCGCCTGCGCGAACGGCGGCGGCCAGCTTGGCGAACGCGGCCTCAAACTCGGCGGCCATGCCTTCCTTGACGTGCAGTACGGCGATTGCTGCGATCATGCTTTGGCCTTTCCGAAAGACAGGGTTTCATAGCGGACCATGTGGTGGTCCTCGCCGCCGAACAGGAAGCGCAGGATGCTGGCGCGTTTGAAATAGTGGCTGACGGCCATTTCCTCGGTCATGCCCATGCCGCCGTGCAGCTGGATGGCGTTTTCGCCGACGAATTTGCAGGCCCGGGCGACCTGGACCTTGGCCGATGAGACAGCCTTGGCGCGCTCGACGGCGTCGTCCGACGAGACCTTCATGGTGGCCATATAGGTCATCGAGATCGACTGCTGCAGCTGGATGAACATGTCGACCATCCGGTGTTGCAGCACCTGGAACTGGGCGATTGGCTGGCCAAACTGCTTGCGGCCTTGCGTATATTCCATGGTCAGGCTGTGCAGCTTTTCCATGACACCGCAGGCCTCGGCCATGGCGGCGACGGTGACTTCGTCGATAACCCGCTCGACCAGCGGCAGAGCCTTGCCTTCCGGGCCGATCAGGTTGGCGGCGGGGACCGATACGTTCTCGAAATAGACTTCCGAGGCGGTGGGCCCGTCGATGTTGGGATAGTCGCGGGTCAGCACGCCCTTGGCGCCTTTTTCGACCAGAAACACCGAAACGCCCTCGGCGTCGCGCTGGCCGCCCGAGGTGCGGGCGGTGACGATGAAATGGGTCGCGTAGGGCCCGCCGGCGACGACCGCCTTGTGGCCGTTCAGAACGTAATTGCCGCCGTCCTTTTTCGCCGTGGTCTTCAGATCGCTCCAGGTATAGCGGCCCTGCGGCTCGGCATAGGCAAAGGCCGGGATCGCGGTTCCGGCGATGATGCCTTCAGCAAGAGCGGCGCCGCCGCCCCAGCCCGAATGCTTGATGAACCCGCCGGCCGCCACCACGGCGCCCAGATAGTTCTCCAGCACCAGCGCCTTGCCGAACTCTTCCATGACCACCAGGTTTTCAATAGCGTCGCCGCCCAGGCCGCCCAGGTCCTCGGAAAACGCGGCGCCCAGAATGCCCAGCTCTTCGGCAAACGCGCTCCACACCTTGGGGCGGAAGCCCGAGCCGGACTTGATCACGCCCTGGCGGGCGTCAAAGCTGTAGTTGTCGGCGAGATAGCTGGCGACCGTGTCACGCAGCATGGTCTGCTCGTCGGTGAAGTTGAAATCCATTCCCGGAAACTTTCTTGAAAATTCTGTGACTTAGATGCCCAACACCATCTTGGCGATGATGTTGCGCTGGATCTCGTTGGACCCGCCATAGATCGAGGTCTTGCGCACGTTGAAGTAACGCGGCGCGGCCTGGTGCGCATAGTCGGGGCCGATCGGATGGGCGTTGTCGCCGTCGTTCGGGAACCCGCGGAAGAACGGCGCGCCATAGTGGCCGACCGCTTCCAGCACCAGTTCGGTGACGCGCTGCTGGATCTCGGTGCCCTTGATCTTGAGGATCGAGGTTTCCGGTCCCGGGCCCTTGCCGGCGTTTTCGCCCGCCAGGCTGCGCAGTTCGGTATATTCCAGCGCCGTCATGTCGATCTCCAGCTCGGCGATCTTGCGGCGGAAGCTGGCGTCGTTGATCAGCTTGCCGCCGTCATCAGCAAATTCGGTCGAGGCGATCTGGCGGATCTTGTCGATGCCGCGCTTGGAGCGGGCGACGCCGGCGATGCCGGACCGCTCGTGAGCCAGCAGGAACTTGGCGACCGTCCAGCCCTTGTTCTCTTCGAAGATGCGGTTTTCTACGGGGACCTTCACGTCTTCCAGGAAGACGTCGTTCACCTCATGCACCCCGTCCAGCAGGATGATCGGGCGAACTGCGAT
>CAZJBC010000184.1:0-6150 GCA_964543805.1 uncultured Brevundimonas sp. | reverse complement strand
ATCTCGCCGTTATGGGCGACGAACCGGTAGGGGTGCGCCAGCTTCCACGACGGGAAGGTGTTGGTCGAAAACCGCTGGTGAACCAGGGCCAGGGCCGACAGGCACAGGGGATCCTGCAGGTCCTGATAAAAGGCGCCGACCTGGCCGGCCAGCAACAGGCCCTTGTAGACCACGGTGCGCGTCGAAAATGACGGCATGTAGAGCTCGGTCAGGCCGGGCAGGTTCTTCTTTTCCGCCAGGGCTTCCAGCGGGTTCTGCGTCTGCTTGCGGATCGACAGCAGCTTTCGCTCGAACGCGTCCTGGTCCTTCACATTGGCGCCGCGGCCGACGAAGGCCTGGCGGATCACCGGCATCTGAGCCAGCACTGCCGCGCCCAGGCCGTCAATGTTGAACGGCACATCGCGCCAGCCCAGCAGGGTCTGGCCCTCGACGCGGATAAAGTGCTCGAACTGTTCGACCGCGACAATGCGGGTGCCGGGATCGCGCGGCAGGAAACACATGGCCACGGCGTACTCGCCCAGCGGCGGCAGTTCGATCTCGTTGGCCTCGGCCCAGTTGCGGTAAAGCGCGTCCGGAATCTGGATCAGAATACCCGCGCCGTCGCCTACCAGGGGGTCAGCGCCCACCGCACCCCGGTGATCAAGGTTGACTAGGATCTCCAGGCCACGGGCGACGATGTCATGACTCTTCTTGCCCTTGATGTTGGCGACAAAGCCGACACCGCAGGAGTCATGTTCGTTCCGGGGGTCATAAAGACCTTGTGCTGGCGGCAGACCCATCAAGTCCCTTCTCACGCATACCTAACTAGCGGTCCTTACCGGCGGACCGAAAGGACAGTTTTCCAACATATACCGCCCGCTGTCGAACGGCCATCCAAGCGGTGATGACGTGTTCGTTGATTCTGAACGGTTTTGCCGCATTTGGGACCGCTACGGCGTGCGGGCGACCGGCTATAAGGGCAAAAGTCCGAGATTCCTACCGATTATTGCGCCGCTTGAGCCGTGGGGACATCGCCTTGCGGCCAAGGCGACGGGCCGACTAGCTGGCTCACAAAGCCATCCCTTGACCGGCTCCGGCGTCAGGGGGAAGCTGGCGGCAATAACCGAGGAAACGACATGGCCTATACCCTGAACGTCAATGGACGCGCCGTGACGGCGGATGTCGAGCCGGACAAGCCCCTGCTGTGGGTGCTGCGCGAAAATCTGGGCATTCTCGGCCCGAAATTCGGTTGCGGCCTGGCCCAGTGCGGCGCCTGCACCGTTCATATCGACGGCAAGCCGGTGCGCAGTTGCGTCACCCGCGTCGCCAGCGTCGGCTCTGGCAAGGTTCTGACCATCGAGGCCATGGAAAACGATCCGGTCGGGCGAAGTGTCCAGGCGGCCTGGAGCGAAATCGATGTCGCCCAGTGCGGCTATTGCCAGGCCGGCCAGATCATGTCGGCGACCGCTCTGATCAAGTCCAAACCCAAGCCCACCGATGCCGATATTGATACGGCGATGGCGGGAAACATCTGTCGCTGCGCAACCTACACCCGGATCCGCAAGGCGATCAAACAAGCTTCCGGCCAGAAGGAAGCCTGATCATGACAATTCATCATTCGCGCCGCGATTTCATCCGCACGGGCCTTACTGCCGGCGGCGGGTTCGTCATTGCCTTCAACCTGGCCGACAAGGCCTCCGCTCAGGCGCCGGGCGCATCGGCCGCCGCCGCCGCGCCCGGCAAGCTCAACACCTATGTGACCATCGCCCCGGACGGCATCGTCACCATCATCGCCAAGAACCCTGAAGTTGGTCAGGGTATCAAGACCTCGCTGCCGATGATCATCGCCGAGGAGCTGGACGTCGACTGGGCCAAGGTGCGCACCGTCCAGGCCATGGCCGACCAGGCGACCTATGGCTCCCAGCTAGCCGGCGGCTCGACCGCCATTCCGACCAACTGGACCCAGCTGCGCCGCGTCGGCGCGACCGCACGCGCCATGATGGTCGAGGCGGCCGCCAAGGATTGGGGGGTGCCCGCTTCCGAATGCACCACCAGCCAGGGGACGGTCATCCACGCCGCCTCAAACCGCCGCTCCACTTATGGCTCCCTGTGCACGGCGGCCGCCTGCGTGGTTCCGCCGGACGCGGCCTCGGTCAAGTTGAAGGACCCCAAGGATTTCCGCATCGTCGGCAAGGCCACGGCCCAGGTCGACACCGCCTCGATCGTCACCGGCAAGCCGCTGTTCGGCATCGATGTCGTTGTCCCCGGCATGCTCTACGCCACCTATCTGAAGGCGCCGGTGTTCGGCGCGAAGGTGGCGAAAGCTGACCTTGCCGCCGCCAAGGCCGTGAAGGGCGTGAAGGACGCCTTCATCCTCGACGGCACAACGGCGCTCGATGGCCTGATGCCCGGCGTCGCCGTGGTCGCCGACAGCTGGTGGTCGGCCCAGCAGGGTCGCGCCAAGCTGAACGTCGAATGGGCGCCCCACCCGACCTCGGCCTCATCCAGTGACGGCTTCGCCGCCCAGGCGTTGGCGTTCTCAAAGGGCGCGCCGCTGCGCACCGAGCGCAAGGACGGCGATCCGGACGCAGCCCTGGCCGGCGCCGCCCACAGCCTCGAGGCGGCCTACCATTACCCGTTCCACAGCCACGCCAATCTCGAGCCGCAGAACGCCACTGCTCGCTTCAAGGACGGCAAGGTCGAGATCTGGTCGCCCTCCCAGTATCCAGAGCCCGCCAAGGCCCTGGTCGCCACGACCCTGGGCATCCGGCCCGCCGACGTCTCCATCCACATGGTGCGCGGCGGCGGCGGCTTCGGCCGCCGGCTGGTCCACGATTCCATCGTCGAGGCGGCCGCCATCTCCAAACAGGTCGGCGCGCCGGTCAAGGTGCTGTTCAACCGCGACGACGAGATGAAGCACGATTTCTATCGCGCCGCCGGCTACCACTTCCTCAAGGGCGGGGTGGACGCCAATGGCAAGGTCGTCGCCTGGAAGAACCACTTCGTCTCGTTCGGCAAGAACGGTCAGTTTTCCACCGCCGCCAACATGAGCGCCACCGAATTCCCGTCGCGCTTTGTGCCCAACTTCCAGCACGATGTGTCGCTGATCGACGGCGGCATCCCGACCGGCTTCATGCGCGCCCCGGGCTCCAACGGCATCGCCTTCGTCATCCAGTCGTTCATCGACGAGCTGGCCCACGCGGCCGGCCAGGACCCGGTGGCCTTCCGTCTGGCCTTGCTGAATCAGGCCGCCGCGCCGGTGCAAGGCTACGACGCCGCCCGCGCCGCCGCCGTGCTGCGGATGGCGGCCGACAAGTCAGGCTGGGGACGCACCCTGCCCGCGCGCACCGGCCTCGGCGTCGCCTTCCACTTCGCCCATTCCGGCTATTTCGCCCAGGTCGCCGAGGTCAGGGTGGCAGCCGACGGGTCTGTCGATGTGAACAAGATCTGGTCGGTCTGCGATGTCGGCCGGCAGATCATCAATCCGTCCGGCGCCGACAACCAGGTGGAAGGCTCGATCATCGACGGGGTTTCCCAGGCGCTCAATTCGCGGATCACCATCAAGGACGGGGCGGTTCAGCAGTCGAGCTTCGCCGACTATCCGCTGCTCCGGATCAACAAGGCGCCGAAGATCGAGAACCACTACATCCTGTCGGACAACAACCCGACCGGCCTGGGCGAGCCCGCCCTGCCGCCCGCCCTGCCCGCCGTCTGCAACGCCATCTTCGCGGCGACCGGCAAACGAATCCGCAGCCTGCCGATCGATCCCAAGGCCCTGACCGCCTGACGCTCGCGATAAGTTCGAGATTTAGCCCGGCTTTTGTGCCAGAGCCGGGCTGAACACCCGCAACCTTCAGAACGGCCCTACCCAGTGCTTCAAGCCATCGGCGTTTCCGCAGCCGTCGTCGCCATCGCCGAGATCGGCGACAAGACCCAGCTGCTCACCATCGTTCTGGCGGCCAAGTTCCGCAAACCCTGGCCGATCATCGCCGGCATCTTCGTGGCGACCATTCTCAATCACGCGGCTGCCGCAACCGTGGGCTATTTCATCGCCCGGTGGCTGACCGGACCGGTGTTCCAGACCATCATGGGCCTGTCCTTCCTGGCCATGGCCGGCTGGGCGCTGATCCCCGACAAGGAGGATGACGGCGCCCTGACCCGCTCGCGCGGCGGCGTATTCGTGACCACGGTCATCTCCTTCTTCCTGGTGGAAATGGGCGACAAGACCCAGATCGCGACGTCCCTGCTGGCCGCGCGGTTCCACGAGATCGGCTGGGTGGCGGTCGGTACAACGCTGGGCATGATGCTGGCCAATGTGCCTGCCGTTTTCCTGGGCGAGGCGGCGACAAAGGTTGTGCCGCTGAAATACGTCCGCATGGCCGCGGCCGCGATCTTCGCCATCATGGGCGTGTGGGTTGTTCTGGCCGCGCTCAAGGTGATCTAATCGCCTTCTGGAAAGGATCCCCCGATGAGCATCCCCGGCGCCTACGACGAGACCAATGTGTTCGCCAGGATCCTGCGCGGCGAAATCCCGGCAGTAAAGATTTTCGAGGACGCCGACGTACTCGCCTTCATGGACGCCTTTCCGCAGTCTAAGGGCCACTGCCTGGTGATCTCCAAGTCCTCTAAAGCGCGCAACCTGCTGGACATGGAGCCTCAGGCGCTGGTCAAGGTCATGGCCGCCACCCAGAAGCTGGTGCGGGCCGTGGTCGCCGGCCTGAAGCCTGATGGGGTGATCGTCACCCAGTACAATGGCGCCGCCGCCGGCCAGACGGTCTTTCATACTCATGTCCACGTCATCCCCCGCTGGGAAGGCGTTCCACTGGGCCGCCACGGCGGCGGCATGGCCGATCCAGCCGAGTTGAAGAAAACCGCCAGCTCCATCGCCGCAGCATTGGACTAGAACGCCATTCGGGCGTACGGAGCGGGCACAGGTTCTGGAGGGAACGCTCGTGCACAAATTGAACAAATCCGGCGCGTCGATCGCGTCGCTGGGACTTGCCATCACCTTGGCCGCCACCGCTGGCGCCAGCTGGTCGCAACAGGCGGCTCAGCCCAAAGCCGCGATCCCTTCGTTCCCTCCGGGCCTGGATTTCGCCGGGGTCGCCGGCTCGCCCGCCGAGGTCGCCCGCATCGCCGCCCTGTGCGGGCCCAACCGCAACGCCCGCGACGGCTATTCGGTCGCGCCCGCCTTCCCCGGCCAGAGCAAGGCGCCGATCGTTCACGGAACCCAGGGCTACGCTGTCGAGTCCGTGGCCAAGATCGACCGCCCGTGGGGCATGGCCTTCCTGCCCAATGGCAAGATGCTGATCAGCTTCCGCAACGGCGGCATGCGCATCGTCGGCAAGGATGGGACGGTCGGCGATCTGATCGCCAATGTGCCGCAGATGGTCCGCCCCAGCCTGGGCACCGGCATGTACAGCGTCATTGTCGACAAGGACTTCGCCCGCAACCGGACGATCTACTTCACCTTTCACACCAGGTTCGCCGCCGACGCCCAGCCCCTGGGCCGTATCGACAGCGCCAAATTGTCGGCCGATGAAAAAAGCCTGGAAGACGTCAAAACCCTGCGCGAAGGCGTCGACATACAGCCCCGCGCTCTCATCCAGGCCCGCGACGGAACCCTGCTGATCCTGTCGACCGGCGACCTCGCCGACGTGGGCGCCAACCCGCAGACCCTGTCCAGTCAGGCAGGCAAGGTGCTGCGCATCAACACCGACGGCTCGATCCCCAAGGACAATCCGTTCCTGAAGACCGCCGACGCCAATCCGGCGGTCTGGGCCCTGGGCTTCCGCGACATCCATGGCGCCGCAATCAATCCCCGGACTGGCGAGATGTGGGTGGCGGAAAACACGCCCATGGGCGGCGATGAGCTGAACGTCATGCGCAAGGGCAAGAACTATGGCTTTCCGGTGATCAGCTATGGCCGCCAGAACTCGGGCGCGCTGATCAACAACGGCAAGACCGCCCAGGACGGCATGGAACAGCCGCTCTACTTCTGGACCCCCTCGATCGCGCCTTCGGACATCGCGTTTTACACCGGCAATGCCCTGCCCGGCTGGAAGAACAACATCTTCATCACCGCCATGTCCGGCGAACAGCTGGTGCGGCTGGTCATGAACGGCGAGAAGGTTGTGGGCGAGGAAAAGCTCCTGATGGACCGCTGCCAGC
>CAZJBC010000183.1:0-6150 GCA_964543805.1 uncultured Brevundimonas sp. | reverse complement strand
GAACTGCGAACCGCCAGAGCCGACCAGGCGGTCACCGATGCCCGGCAACTGGAACTGTCGAACCTGCTGTTGCGGTTCGACACCGACTAGTGCGGGCGAGCCCACGGGAAGGCCTGACTTGCGCCTGTGAATGCTCTAAAGGACGGCGCTCGCTTTGCCCCTGAGGAATTCATGGCCCTAAAAGTCGCCATCGTCGGCCTGCCCAATGTCGGCAAGTCGACACTGTTCAACGCCCTGACCCAGACGGCCCAGGCCCAGGCGGCCAACTATCCGTTCTGCACCATCGAGCCCAACGTCGGCGACGTGGCGGTGCCCGAACCCAGGCTGGATGGACTGGCAAAGATCGCCGGCTCCAAGGAAATCATCCCGGCGCGGATCAATTTCGTCGATGTCGCCGGCCTCGTCCGCGGCGCCTCAAAGGGCGAGGGCCTGGGCAACCAGTTCCTGGCCAATATCCGCGACTGCGACGCCGTGGCCTTTGTGTCGCGCTGCTTCGTCAACGAGGACATCACCCACGTCGAGGGCCGTATCGATCCGATCGATGACCTGGAGATCATCGAGACCGAACTGATGCTGGCCGATCTGGAGAGCCTGGAAAAGCGCCGGCCCATGCTGGAGAAGAAGGCAAAGGGCGGCGACAAGGACTCAGCCAACACCCTGCGCCTGGTCGATGCGGCCCTGGCCCAGCTGAACGACGGGCGGCCTGCGCGCGCCGCCAGGATCAGCGCCGACGACGAGAAGGCATGGCACATGCTGCAGCTGCTGACCGCCCTGCCCGCGCTCTATGTCTGCAATGTCGATGAGGCCTCGGCCGACGCCGGCAACAGCTTTTCCGATCTTGTGGCCGTGCGCGCCAAACGCGACAACGCCAAGTCGGTGGTGATTTCGGCCCAGATCGAGAGCGAGATCGCCATGCTGGACGCGACCGAACGCGCCGAATTCCTCGAGACCCTGGGCCTGTCGGAGCCCGGCCTTAACCGCCTGATCCGCGAGGCCTACGCCCTGCTCGGACTGCAGACCTATTTCACCGTTGGGCCCAAGGAGGCGCGCGCCTGGACGATCCATGTGGGCGACACCGCACCGCAGGCGGCGGGCGTGATTCACGGCGACTTCGAAAAGGGCTTCATCCGGGCCGAGACAATCGCCTACGACGATTTCGTCCGCCTGGGCGGCGAGACGGGCGCGAAAGACGCCGGCAAGATGCGCTCTGAAGGCAAGGAATACATCGTCAAGGACGGCGATGTGATGCACTTCCGGTTCAATGTCTGACCCCATCGCCCAGCTGAAGGCCATGATCGATGCGGCGCGCCGCATCGTCGTCTTTACCGGCGCGGGCATTTCGACCGAGAGTGGCATTCCCGACTTCCGCTCACCCGGCGGGGTCTGGAGCCAGATGAAGCCGATCTACTTCCAGGAGTTCGTCGCCAGCGAGGCCAGACGGCGCGAGGCCTGGACGCGGGTGTTCAACCGCACGGCGGGTTGGACAGGCAAGGCGCCGAACGCGGGGCATTACGCGGTGGCGCGGCTGGGGCCAAAGCTTTCGGCGATCATCACCCAGAATGTCGACAACCTGCACCAGGACTCAGGCGTTGATCCCTGCAAGGTGATCGAAATCCACGGCAATGCCTCCTACGCTGCCTGCCTGTCCTGCGGACTGCGCCATGAGTTCGAGGACCTGGCGCCGGGGTTTCTGGAGCGCGGCGAAATCCCCGTCTGCCGCGCCTGCGGCGGACTGGTGAAGACCGCCACCATCTCGTTCGGTCAAGCCATGCCCGACGAGCCCATGGCCCGGGCCGAGGAAGAGACCCGGGCCTGCGATCTGTTCATCGTTCTGGGATCCTCCCTGGTCGTCTATCCGGCTGCGGGCTTTCCCATCATGGCCAAACGCAACGGCGCGCAGCTCGTCATCGTCAACCGCGAGCCGACGGACCAGGACGAACTGGCCGACCTCGTCATTCACGGCGAGATCGGCCAGGTCCTGAGCGAGGCTATTCCCGGCTAAAGGCCGCGATTTCGGGACGAGGCTCTCACGCGGTTTTTCGCGACAAGCCCCCTACTGATTTGCCACAATGGACTTTGGGGCGAAGCGCCCTCCAGGAGGACGCCATGGCCGAGACCATCAAACTGAAAAGCGCCCGCGACGGGTTTGAGTTTTCCGCCTACCACGAGGCGCCGTTCACGCCGCGCAAGGGTGGGGTGATCGTCTTGCAGGAAATCTTCGGCATCGATGCGGGCATCCGCCACGATGTCGAGCTGTGGGCCAAGGCGGGCTATGAGGCCGTCGCCCCGTCCCTGTTCGACCGCAAGGAATTCGGCTTTACCGCCGGGCATGATCCGGCCGGCATGCAGGCCGGGTTCGCCCACGCCACCGCCATCGACCGCGAGGACTATCTGAGCGACATCGCCGCCTGCCGCGATTTCCTGAGCCCCCGCGGCAAGGTGTTCATCCTGGGCTATTGTTTCGGCGGTTCGCTTACCTATCTGGCCTCGGCCAAGCTGGACGGGCTGGCGGCGGGATCGAGCTATTACGGCAGTCTGGTGAAACAGTTCGCGGACATGCCGCTGAACAATCCGGTGATTGTGCATCTGGGGCGGCTGGACGGTCACATCAACGCCGATGAGACCGAAGCCGCGGTCAAGGCCGCGCACCCTGAGGTTCCGGTCTACATCTATGAGAACGCCGGGCACGGGTTCAACTATCCCAGCCCCGAACGCTACAACGAAGAGGCCGCCGACCTGGCGCGCCACCGCACGATCGAGCTGTTCGAGAGCGTCTAGTGGGCGGGCGCGTGACGCTGACCGCGGCGGACGGCTTTGAGTTGTCGGCCTGGCACGAGGCGCCCCGCGATGCGCGGCGCGCAGGCCTGGTGATCCTGCATGCCGTCTGGGGCGTCACCCCGCACCTTATGGCCCTGGCAGGCGACTGGGCCGAGGATGGCTACGAGGTGCTGGTCCCTGGCCTGTTTGACCGCCAGGGTGGCGGCTTTGCCGACAAGGACGTCGATCCGGCCCGGCAGGAGGCGCAATTCGCCTATGCCGAAGCGACGGGCTGGGGCGATACGACCGCCGTTGACGCACAGGCGGCGATCGATGCGCTGAAGGGCCCCGTGTTCCTGATGGGTTTCTGTTTCGGCGGCACGGCGGCCTGGCTGGCGGCCTGCCGGTGCGAGGGCCTGAGCGCCGTCGCTTGCTTCTACGGCGGCCACATCATCCAGTTTGCGGATGAGACGCCGAAGTGTCCGGTTATCCTGCATTTCGGCAAGACCGATCCCCTGATCCCGCCGGACGACGTGGCGGCAATCACCGAGGCGCATCCGGACATCCCCGCTTACCACTACGACGCCGGCCACGCCTTTGTGGCGCCGAACGGCTACCACGCCGACTCGGCGCGGCTGTCCCGCCTGCGCACCCTGCAACTGTTCGCACGCTCGGGCGGGCGGGGCGAAGCCTAGGCCGCCGGCGGCGTGAAGATCTCGACGTTGTTGCCTTCCGGATCGGTGATGAACCAGGCGCCGGCCGCGACCGGACGTGCGGTGACGCCGTGGGTCATCAGGAAGGCGGCCAGGGCCTTTGAGTCCGGCACGTTCATGATCACGCGGCCATAGGTGACCGCGCCGGGCTGACGGGCGCCGCGGATGATGGTCATGATGGCGTGGTCGTCTTCCTTCGGCGACATCGACAGGATGTATTCGATCGGCGTTCCGGTGGCCGGGTACTGGCCGACCTGATGCATGCCCAGCACGGTGGTGTACCAGTGCAGCTCGGCCTGCAGATCGGCGACATTGATGCCGGCGCCGGCGATGCGGTTGGGCGTCAGGTTGGCGGGCACGGGCGCGATCTCGCCGGTCGCCTGGGGCGCGGGAGGTCGCGCAGCTGGCGGGGCCGCGGGCGGCTGGGCGAGAACGCCGGCCCCGAAGGCCGCGGCGATGGCGGCGGCTAGTCCGGCAACGTGATATTTGTTCATGGGGGTCCCCTCCACTGGATGGGTTCACCTTGCCGTCTTCCACCTAAAAGCGAAAGGGTCAGACGCCGTCAAAGGTGATCAGGGTGGTGACGGCGACGCCGTCGGCGCGCAGCAGGGCTGAGCCGCCAAGGTCCGGCAGGTCGATGACGAAGGCGGCCGCCACCACCTCGGCGCGGCCGAAATACTGCAGCAGTTTGACGGCGGCGCGGGCGGTGCCGCCGGTCGCGATCAGGTCATCGACCAACAGGACCCGCTCGCCCGGCGCGATGGCGTCCAGGTGCATCTCGATCTCGTCGCGGCCGTATTCCAGCTCGTAGTCGGCGGCATGGGTGTGGAAGGGCAGCTTGCCCTTCTTGCGCAGAGGCACGAAGCCGGCCGACAGAACGTGGGCGACGGCGCCGCCAAGGATAAAGCCGCGCGCCTCGATGCCGGCGACCTTGTCTATCCTGGCGTCCGCAAAGGGCGCGGCCAGCTCATCGACCGCCTGGCGGAAGGCCGCCGCGTTGCCCAGAAGCGTGGTGATGTCGCGGAACAATATCCCCGGCTGGGGATAGTCGGGAATGGCGCGGACGGTGTCTCTGAGATCCATCCGCGCCGTTGTCATTTACCCGTGGCTCTCGTTCTTCCAGACCTTGCGATAACTGGCGTAGGCCAGGCCGGCCATGAAGACGAGATAGATCATCACCCACATGCCCAGGCGCTTGCGCTCGGTCTGTTTTGGCTCGGAGGCCCAGGCCAGGAAGGTGACGACGTCCTTGGCTTCCTGGTCGACGGTGCAGCCTGTGCCGTCATCGAAGGTGACCTTGCAATCATCGAGCGGCTTTTTCATGCCGATCAGACCGCCGGGGGGCAGGTGCGAACCCTTGGGGCCATGCCAAGCGCTGGAAAGATCGCCCGGATAGGACTTGTTGTAGTTCAGGTTCGAGGGAACGATCAGCCCGGCGGGCGGGGCGTCGAACCCCTTCAGCAGCGAATAGACATAGTCCGCGCCGCCTTCGCGCGCCTTGATGATGACCGACAGGTCGGGCGGGATCGCCCCGCCCGTGCTGGCCTTGGCCGCGATCTCGTTCGGGAACGGATCGGGGAAGTGGTCGGCGGTCACGCCCGGGCGCTGGATCGCGTCACCGGTGTCCGGATTGATGTCCGGAATGGTGGTGATGCTGCTGGCCAGGCTTTTGACATAGGGGTTGTCGTTTGGGTTCGGGTACTTCTCGTCGTAGAACGGGCCGTACTTTTCACCCAGGTTGCGGAACGACAGCAGGTTCATCGTGTGGCAGGTCGAGCAGACCTCGCGATAGACCTTGTAACCGCGTTGCAGCGAGCGCTGGTCGAAGGTTCCGAACGGGCCGGCGAACGACCAGGTCTGGTGCGTCAGGACCGCGTTTTCCGCGGCGGCGGCCGAGCCGGCCGCGACGCCCGAAACCCCAAGGGCCAGCACCGCTGCGATGACAGATAGTTTGCGACGCATGTTCTTTACGCCTTCTCAGCAGTGGCCGCGCCGGAAAGCACGGGCGAGGAAATGGTGTCGGGAACCGGCAGGGTCTTTTCAAACTTACCCAGTAGCGGGGTAATCGCCACGAAATAGACGAACCAGTAGAAGGTGCCGATCTGGGCCAGGACCTTGACGGTCAGGCCCGGACCTTCCGCGCCGACGCGGAAGACATAGGCGTCGGTCGGGTTGTGACCGCACCAGCCCAGGATCAGGGCGTCGATGACGAAGAAGATGAAGAAGGTCCTGGCCGCTGGGCGGAAGCGCATGGAGCGCACCTTGGAGGTGTCGAGCCAGGGCAGGATGAACAAAAGGCCGATCGAGCCGAACATGGCCAGCACGCCCAAGAGCTTGTTATCGATCGAGCGCAGGATCGCGTAGAACGGCAGGTAGTACCATTCGGGCACGATGTGCTGCGGCGTGACCAGCGGGTTGGCCGGAATGTAGTTGGCCGCATCGCCCAGCGCGTTGGGCATGAAGAACACGAAGAAGCCAAACATCACCGCAAACAGGGCGACCCCGAAGCCGTCCTTGACGGTGGCGTAAGGCGTGAACGGCACGGTGTCGGCCTTGGATTTGGGCTCAACGCCCGTCGGATTGTTCTGACCCGAAACGTGCAGGGCCCAGACGTGCAGGATCACCACGCCGGCGATCATGAACGGCAGCAGATAGTGCAGCGAGAAGAAGCGGTTCAGCG
>CAZJBC010000182.1:0-6163 GCA_964543805.1 uncultured Brevundimonas sp. | reverse complement strand
ATCTGTCAATCAAGCAAGACGTAATCGTCGTCCCCCCTAAACCCGCCCAAACACCAGACATCCGTTGGTCCCGCCGAACCCGAAGCTGTTGCTCATCACCGTATTGAGCTCAACGTCGCGCCGCGCCCGCAGGATTGGCAGGCCTTCGAAGGCCGGGTCGAGGGTCTCGATATTGGCGCTCTCGGCCGCAAAGCCCGCCTGCATCATCAGCAGGCAGTAGATCGCTTCCTGCGCTCCGGCCGCGCCCAGCGAATGGCCGGTCAGGGACTTGGTCGAGCTGATCAGCGGGGCGTTGTCGCCGAACACCGCCCGCACCGCGCCCATTTCCTTTTCGTCGCCCACCGGGGTCGAGGTGCCGTGGGGGTTCAGGTAATCGATCTTGGGAACCCCGCCGCCGGAAAGGCCGGCCATGGCGATCTTCATGCAGCGCACCGCGCCCTCGCCGCTGGGGGCGACCATGTCGTGGCCGTCGGAATTGGCGCCGTAGCCGATCAGCTCGCCATAGATCTTGGCGCCGCGCGCCCTGGCGTGTTCCATTTCTTCGAGCACGACGATGCCGGCGCCGCCGGCGATGACGAAGCCGTCACGGTTGAGGTCATAGGCGCGGGAGGCGACCTGCGGGGTGTCGTTGTACTTGCTGCTCATGGCGCCCATGGCGTCGAACAGGTTCGACAAGGTCCAGTCCAGCTCTTCGCAGCCGCCGGCGAAGACGATGTCCTGCTTGCCCATCAGGATCTGTTCGGCGCCGACGCCGATGCAGTGGGCGGATGTCGCGCAGGCCGAGGCGATGGAATAGTTGACGCCCAGGATCTTGAACCAGGTGGACAGCGCCGCCGACGGGCCCGAGCACATGGCTTTCGGCACCGCGAACGGGCCGACTCGCTTGGGGCCTTTTTCCTTGGTGATCTCGGCGGCGGTGACGATCGAACGGGTCGAAGGGCCGCCCTCGCCGACGATCAGGCCGGTGCGCTCGTTGCTGATATCGGTTTCAGGCAGGCCGGAATCGGCGATAGCCTGTTCCATGGCGATGTGGGCGTAGGCCGTGCCGGGGGCGAGGAAACGGGCGGCCCGGCGGTCGACCAGGGCTTCCCAGTCGATATCGGGGGCTGCCTCGACCTGACAGCGGAAGCCCAGTTCGGCGTACGAAGGGGCAAACCGCACACCGGATTTCGCGTGCCGCAAGGCTTCTGTGACATCGGCGGCGTTGTTGCCGATGGACGATACGATCCCGATCCCTGTGACCGCTACGCGGCGCATGCCCTGATCCCTTACTCTAGGCGTTCGTGTAGAGGCCGACCTTAAGGTCTGTTGCCTCATAGATAAGCTTGCCGTCCGCCTCCACAATGCCGTCGCCGACGCCCACCACAAGGCGACGATTGATCACACGCTTCAGATCGATCCTGTAGGTCACCAGCTTGACGTCCGGGGTGACCTCGCCGGCGAACTTGACCTCGCCGACGCCCAGCGCCCGGCCGTGGCCGGGGCCGCCGATCCAGGCCAGGTAAAAGCCCACCAGCTGCCACAGGGCGTCCAGGCCCAGGCAGCCAGGCATCACCGGATCGCCGACGAAATGGCATTTGAAGAACCAATGGTCCGGATTGATGGCGAATTCGGCCTCAATGCGGCCCTTGCCGTGGGCGCCGCCGTCATTGTCGATGTGGGTGATGCGGTCGAACATCAGCATCGGCGGCAGCGGCAACTGAGCGTTGCCGGGCCCGAAAAGCTCGCCGCGGCCGCAGGCCAGCAGTTCGTCAGTGTCGTAGGCGTTCTTGGGCTTGAAGGTCATCGAGGTCCCGATAGCCCTTGATCTTTATTCTGGCGGGCGAGGCGGGTTAGCACGAGCACGAGCCTTGGCTCAACAAGCTTCACGACATTGCGCAGGCGCGTGCGTTTCGGCTGGACGGGCGGTGACCCGGTAAGGAAGGACAGACACCACAAAGGCATGAGGACACAAAGACTGCGCAAAGGCCGTTCGTGAACCTTCGAGCCTTTGTGCCTTGGCGGTGTCTTACCTTTCTTGCGGCTGCGCCGCGGCCGCGGCGGCCGCCGGCGCGGGCAGGCCGTCGCACTGGGGTTTGGGGTCAGCGCCCCACAGCTCGCTCATCGGCGCCCAGCCTTTTTTGCCGCCGACCTTGATCTTGCACCAGCCGGACTTGTCGCACTTGTCCAGGTGGGCCAGGCCGCGGACCGGCAGGGTGGCCACCACGCCGGAGGACGGATTGGCGCTGCGGTGGATGGCCAGGGCGCCGGGCTTGGCGCGGATCACCGCGTCGCCGCCCTCCAGCATGCGGGCGGCGACCCACGATATCTCCCCCGTCGGATCGCAGATGCGCCGCCATTCCTTGGTCTCGGCGATAACCTGAACCGGCATGCCCTTGGCGGTGTAGGTCCCGCGTTTGTCATAGTCCTCGCCGGGGCCTGCGCGGGCGTTGATCTGCCCGAAACGCAAAACCAGATAGCGCGGCACGGCAAAGCCCGACGGCGTCGTCGCATCGCGCCCGGCCCGCTCGCCGCCGCAGCCCGACAGCAGCACAAGCGCCCCGATCAGGGGCCAGCAAGCTCTGTTGCACAACATTCGCCGTCCCATTCGACCGAAAGGCCCCTCTGGCGCTTGGCCCGGGGGCGCCCCTTTGCTAGAGAACCCCTTACCCCGCGCGCCGACGCGCCGATACGGAATATCAGCCCAAGCCCATGGCCGTCCGCAAGCCGAAAGTCATTGTAACCCGCAAGCTGCCGGACGCGGTGGAAACACGCCTGCGCGAGCTGTTCGACACCGAGCTCAATCTCGACGACCACCCCATGGGGCCGGACGAGCTGATCGAGGCGGTCGGCCGCGCCGAGGTGCTGGTGCCGACCATCACCGACCGGCTGGATTCCCGTGTGCTGACAAGGGCCGGCGAGGGTCTGAAGCTGATCGCCAATTTCGGGGCCGGCGTCGACAACATCGATGTGGCCACCGCCAATGCGCGCGGCATCATCGTCACCAATACGCCCGGCGTGCTGACTGAAGACACCGCCGACATGACCATGGCCTTGATCCTGGCCTCGGCCCGGCGCGTGGTCGAAGGCGCGCAGGTGATCCAAAGCGGGGAATTCCACGGCTGGGCGCCGACCTGGATGCTGGGCCGGCGGATCTGGGGCAAGCGGCTGGGCATCGTCGGCATGGGCCGCATCGGCCAGGCCGTGGCCCGCCGGGCGGCGGCCTTTGGCCTGCAGATCCACTATCACAACCGAAAGCCGGTCAGCCCCCGCATCGAGGAAGAACTGGGCGCGACCTATTGGGAGAGCCTGGATCAGATGCTGGCGCGCATGGACGTGATCAGCGTCAACTGCCCGCACACGCCGGGGACCTATCACCTCTTGTCGGCGCGCCGCCTGAAACTGTTGCAGCCCCACGCCATCGTCGTGAATACGGCCCGCGGCGAAGTGATCGACGAGGCGGCCCTGGCCAATGCGCTGGCCCGCGGCGAGATCGCCGGCGCCGGCCTGGACGTGTTCGAACACGAGCCCGCGGTGAACCCGAAACTTCTCAAGCTTCCGAACGTTGTCCTGTTGCCGCACATGGGTTCGGCCACGGTCGAAGGCCGGATTGATATGGGTGAGAAAGTCATCATCAACATCAAGACCTTCATGGACGGCCACCGGCCGCCGGACCGCGTGATCCCCTCGATGCTCTAGGAGGCCGTCATGGCCAGGGTTGCGATTTTGGTCGGCAGTTTGCGCCAGGCGTCCATCACACGAAAAGTCGCACTGACCCTGATCGAGCTCGCGCCGCCGGGCCTGGATCTGGCTTTCGTCGAAGTCGGCGATCTGCCGCTCTACAATGAAGACCTGGAAGCGACAGTCCCGCTCGCCTGGGCGCGGTTTCGCGAGCAGATGCTGGGTGTCGATGCGGTGCTGTTCGCAACCCCGGAATATAACCGGTCGGTTCCCGGCGGCCTGAAGAACGCCATCGACGTGGGCTCGCGTCCGGCCGGCAAGAGCGTGTTCAAGGGCAAGCCTGCCTGCGTGGTCAGCGTATCGCCCGGCGCCATGGGCGGCTTTGGGGCCAACCACCATGTTCGCCAGTCGCTGGTCTTCCTTGACATGCCAACCCTGCAGCAGCCCGAAGCCTATGTAGGAAACGCCGCAGCCCTGTTCGACGAGGCCGGCAAGATGATCAACGAGGGAACGCGCGCCTTCCTGGGCAAGATTTTGGCGGCGTTCGCCGATCTGATCGCCCGGTCCCGACAGCCGTAATTGACGAGTGAGCCAATGCGGATCAACCTGAGCTAATCGAGGTTCAGGGGGAATCGCCACGGTGATCACGCGCAGGCTCTTGATGTCGGCGGCTGCGGCCGCGCCCTTGGCGGCAGTGGCGCTTCCGGCCCGGGCGGCCGGCGGACCGACCGTCGATGAACTGCTGCAGACGCCGCTGCTGGTCGATGCGGCGGTCTCGCCGGACGGCCAGACGATTGCTGTGGTCCGCCAGTCGGCGACCAAGGACATCCACAGTCTGACCGAGGAAAAGCGGACGGCCTATATGAGCTTCCGCTCGTTCGACAATCCGGCCCAGGAAACCAGCATCAAGCTGGGCGATCTGACCGTCGAAAAGATCGCCTGGCTGGACAATCAGCGCGTCCTGATCTGGATAGTCTGGGTGACGGGCCAGATCGGCGTGCGCCGCCTGGCGGTGTTCAACCGCGCCACCAGCGATCTGAAATACCTGCTGGCTGACACCAACAGCGACACAGCCTATCGCAACACCGATCACGGGCGCGTCGTCAGTCTGATGCCGGAAGATCATGATCACATCATGATCAGCCTCCTGGCTTCGCAGGACGGCACGGTGGCGTTGTTCAAGATCGACCTGCGCACGGGCGTCGGCAGCGAGGTCGAGCGCGGCACCAACCGGACGGTCGACTGGGTGGTGCAGAACGGCCGCGCCGTCATGCGCACGGACTCTGACAATGGGGGCAAGACCCGGGTG
Source organism: uncultured Brevundimonas sp. (assembly GCA_964543805.1). GTDB lineage: Bacteria > Pseudomonadota > Alphaproteobacteria > Caulobacterales > Caulobacteraceae > UBA5005. The sequence continues at coordinate 1,194 of CAZJBC010000182.1, read as the reverse complement.
TTGTTTGGCCGCACATCGGGCGACAAGACCTGGAAGGAGCTGCGCCGCTACTATTACGAGACCGTCTTCAGACCGGAATTCGATGTGCTGGCTCCGTCCAAAAAGCCGGGCGTGCTGCTGGTCGCGGCGGCGGCGGACACCGAAGACTTCCGCGCCATGCGGGAATTCGACATCGCCTCGATGAACTGGGGCGAAACGATCTCGCGCCAGAACGGCGACGTCTATGGCTGCGTCCTCGACAACGACGGGGCGCTGGTCGCCACAACCTACAACGACGATCGCCTGGCCTATGACTGTGTCGACCCCCAGATGACAGCGCATCTGGCCGACCTGACGGGCGCCTTTGCCGACGCCAGCGTCGATATCCGCAGCATGTCGGCTGACCGGATGCGCCTGGTCTGCTTTGTCTCTGGCCCCCACAGCGCCGGCTCCTACGTGTTCTTCGATCGCGCCGCGCCGAAACTGGGCCTTGTGGGGGATGTAAGACCCTGGCTGACGCCGGAGCGGCTGCCGAAAGGGGTATTGCTCAATGTCCGGTCCAAGGACGGAACGCCGATCCGGGCCTATCTGGCCACCCCGCCCGGCGGCGGCAAGGCGCCCATGGTGGTCATGCCCCACGGCGGACCGGAGTTGCGGGACACCGTAACCTTCGATTTTTATTGTCAGTCCCTGGCGGCCAAGGGCTGGTTTGTGCTGCAGCCCAATTTCCGCGGCTCCGGGGGCTACGGACGGGCGTTCGCCGACGCCGGCCGGCGACAGTGGAACGGCGTGGTGCAGGAGGACATTGAGGCGTCCATCGCCCAAGCCATCGCCAACCACCCGATCGACAAGGACCGTATCGCCATCTTCGGAGCCAGTTTCGGCGGCTATGCCGCGCAGATGAGCGCTGTCCGAAATCCCACGCTCTACAAGGCGGCGATTTCGGTAGCCGGCATCAGCGACCTTGTTCAGATTCTGTCGCGCGAGCGCGAGGCCGGGGTGAATTCACAGCAGTATCTCTACTGGCGCAAGACGATCGGCGACCCCGAGGCGGACGTGGCCATGCTGCGCCAGGCCTCGCCGGCCCTGCGCCGGACGACTAACACACGGCCTCCCAGCGGTCGTCTCCCAAACGATAGCGCCCCTGGATCCCGGCGTGGTCCTGGACCTGAATGCATCTTAGATTACGGAGGTTCACCACCACCGGCGCTCCCA
>CAZJBC010000181.1:0-6211 GCA_964543805.1 uncultured Brevundimonas sp. | reverse complement strand
AGGACCACCGCGCCCGCCCGCGGGGCCGGCGCCAGGAGCGCCGCCGCCGGCGGGAGGCTGGGTCAGACCTGCGCCGGCCGTGGCCAGAACCATGCCGATCGCAACCGCGCCGGCGACAAAAATCTGCTTCCTGTTCATCGTGTCCTACCCCTGTGGAATTTCACCGCCGATCCAGGCCGGCGCTTCGGCGGCCTTTTTCGGCTCAAGCGGTGCTGCTGTAAAGGATTGTTTGGTCAGCTCGCCGCGTAGATCATCACGCCCGTCGCCACGGCCAGGTTCAGGCTGTCGGCGCGGCCGCGCATGGGGATCTTGACGGCGACGTCGCAGGCCGCGGCCATCTCGGATGTCAGGCCCTGCTGTTCGTTGCCCATCAGGATGAGGACCGGTTTGTGGTAGTCGGCCTTGCGGTAGTCGGTCCCGGCGCTGAGCAGGGTTCCCACCACCGATCCCGGCCAGGTCTCGCGCCAGGCCAGGAACTCCGGGACGCTGGCCTTGACTACCGGCGTTGCAAAGATCGACCCCATGCTGGCGCGCACGGCTTCGACCGACCAGGGATCGCAGCATTCGCCGATCAGGATCACCGCGCCGCAGCCGGCCGCATCCGCAGTGCGGATGATGGTTCCCAGGTTGCCTGGATCGCGCACCATCTCCAGACCGACCCAGCAGGGGGCGGAGGTTGGGACTAACGCGGACAGCGGCGTCAGGCGCTGTTCGAACACGCCCAGCACTGCCTGGGGATTATCCCGTCGGGCGATCTTGCCGAGAATGGCGGGGGTGACCTCGACCACTTCGCCGCCGTTGGCGCTGGTGGCCTCGATGGCCTTCTGCAGCAGGGGGTGTTTCGGCTCTTCCGGGACATAGAGCAGGGTCTTTGGCGGATGGCCCAGCTCAACGGCCTCGGTGACGATCTTCAGGCCCTCTGCCAGGAACAGGCCGGTCTCGGCCCGCTCCTTGCGCATGTGCAGGGCGCGCACGGCCTTGACGGTCGGGTTGGCCAGGGAGGTGATTTCACGGATCATCCGGTCCACCGCGCGAAGAACGACAGACCGGCGCCGCGCGCGCCCGCTTCTTCCATCAGGGCCAGTTCGCCCCAGGCGATGTCGCCGCCGCGCCCGGTCAGGGCATCGGCGGCCAGGCTGGCCAGAGCCAGGCCCGATATCCGTTCGGCATAGGCGTTGAGCAGCAGGAACGAGGCCTCCGGCCCCAGCAGCCGGGCGCACAGGCCCATCAGCTCGGGGAGATCCTCATAGAGGCGCCAGACCTCGCCGTCGGGACCGCGGCCGTATTTCGGCGGATCGAGGATAATACCGTCATAGAGGCTGCCGCGCTTGACCTCGCGGGCCGCGTACTTGCGGGCGTCCTCGCAGATCCAGCGGATCGGCGCGGCTTCCAGGCCGGACAGGGCGGCGTTTTCGCGGGCGTAGCCGATGGCCTTCTTCGAGGCGTCCAGGTGGGTCACCTGCGCGCCGGCCGCGGCGCAGACCAGGCTGGCGACGCCGGTATAGCCGAACAGGTTGAGGATTCTCAGCGGCCGGGACGAGGCGGCGAGGCGGGCTTCGAGCCAGGCCCAGTTGGCCGCCTGTTCGGGAAAGAAGGCCAGGTGGCGAAAGGCGGTGAAGCGGCCGAGGAACCGCGCCTTGCCCCAGCTTAGCGGCCAGGCGTCCACAGGCGGGCCGGAAAACCGCCAGCGGCCGGCCTCCTCGTCGGCGGGCGTCGGGTCGAACACCGCGTCGGCCCTGGCCCACTCTGTTTCGGGCAGGGCAGGGGCCCACAGGCACTGAGGCTCAGGCCGCACGACACGATGGGGACCATAGCGCTCGAGTTTAAGACCGCCGCCCGAATCGATCAGGGCGTAGTCCGCCCAGCCTTGGGTGCGCTCGACGGTGGGCTCGGGGCGGATCGCGGGGCGCGTCATGGGGGTTCGATAGCCGCATCGGCAGGGCTTCGTCCAGCGAACGCCGTCAAGTGACCGGAATGGGGAAATCCGCTTGCGCCTTGCGTTCGATGCCGGTCATATACCCAAATTGAGTGGCATGGGTATTGTGACCGACAATTCAGACAAGAGCCGATCACCCGGCCGCAAGGCTCGGGGCTTTGGGCATGAACGGCGCGCCGAGATTCTGACGGCGGCCGAGCGGGTGTTCGTGACCCACGGCTATGCCGGCGCCACGATCCGGCGCATCGCCGAGGATGTCGGCGTCTCGCCCACGGCGCTCTACATGCACTTTCCAGACAAGCACTCGATGCTGATGGAACTGGGCGCGGGCGCCCTGGACCGGATGATCGACGGCGCCAGCGCCATCTTCGACGGACCGGGCGATGCGCGCGACAAGGTCAAGGCGGTGCTCACTGCCCACATCCGCTTTGGCCTGAAGAACAAGACGGCTTACCAGCTGGTGTTCACCGAGGGCGCGCGCGACATCGTCAAGGACACCGGCGCGACCCGCGAAAAAGCCGGTCAGTACTATCGCATCTTGCCCACCCTGATCGGCCAGCTGGCCAAGCAGGGCAGGGTTCCGAAGGGCTCGGTCCATGGCGTATCGCAGACCCTGTGGTGCGGCGTCCACGGCCTGGTGACCTATCTGATCAACATGCCCGGATTTGGCTGGGTGGAGGTCGACGAACTGGTCGGCCTGATGGTCAATGGGCTGGTCGACGGGCTGATCGCCGAGAAGGCCCCCTAGGTTTTGGCCATCCGGCCCCGTGCGCCCTCGCGCCGGCCGACCGCCTCAACCAGCTTTCCAGCCCGCCCGGCGCCGTAGGCCGGCATATTGTTATAGATGCATTCGTAGTCCCCGGGGCGGACCCGATAGGTCTCATGCCAGATGCCAACATCGCCATTTGACCCGGTCCGCTTGTTGAACGCCTGCCAGGCGGGCAGGTGGGACAGCTCCCGGCTTTTGGCAAAGGCTTCCAGGGCTTCAAAGCTGCGCCAGTACTGAACGATCATGAGGTTTGGAAATCCGGTGTGACCGCGGGCGTGCAGCAGGCCAAGGTCAGTCTGCTTGCCCAACTCGGCCAGCATCTTGCCCATGCCCCAGAACACCGGCCACCAGGCGCCGACTTTCCAGGGTTTGTTGATGCGCATGCCGATCAGGAAAACGACAAATTCGCCCTCCAGGTCGGCGCACATGCGCTTGTTGATTGTGGACATGGTTTCTACCCCCATACAGGCCTCACGAACCGTAGTTACGCGCGAGGCGAGATTTCGGATTAGTCAGACCGATCAGTTCGCCGCGACGGCGGAGTCGCTGGTTCGGCGCAGGTCTTCCATCGGCGTCAGAGGCGCGGTTCCGCCGGCCAGGCGGGCGCGGTAGACCTGCAGGTTTTCCATCACCCGCATCATGTAGTCGCGAGTTTCGGTGAAGGGCGCGCACTCAATGAAATCGAGCGGTTGGGCGTTGGGGCCGCGGGGATCGCCGCAGTAGGGCATCCACTGCCCCGGCCGGCCGGGACCGGCGTTGTAGCCAACGGCGGTCAGCACGAATGAGCCGTTCTGCTGGGCCATCAGCTTGCCCAGTTCGAACGTTCCCAGCCGCATGTTGTAGTCGGCGTCGTACAGCTGAGCCTCGTTATAGGGGATGCCAAGTTGGCGCGCGTCGGCCCGAGCGGTTGCGGGCAACAGCATCATCATGCCGCGGGCGTTGGCGCTGGATTTGATCTTGGGATCGAAACTGCTTTCCTGGCGGGTAATCGCCATGACGAAGGCCGCATCAGGGGTGTTGGGGCCAGGCGGGATGTCGTGCAGGGGATACATCCGCTCGGGCAGCAGAAAGCCGCGCCCGGCCGCCGCGCGCCCGGCCATCATGGCCAGGAACGGCTCGCCCTCATCGCGGCCCTGATCCATCAGCAGGGCGTATTCCTCCGCCGTCGGCAGGTTGTCGTCGAGGACGCCGATGAAGACCTTGTAGAGGTCCTTCTCGTCCATATCGGCCAGGATGTGCAGGGCGCGGACCATGGGACGGGATTCGAACCGGGCGCGGTCAGCCTCGGTCGGCTGCGGCTCGGGCGGCAGGGTGATGGTCTTCACGCCGGCCTTTTCGGCGGCCAGCTGTCCGTAGAAGGCGCCGATGTATTGCGAGCCCTGCTGGTAATAGGCCTGGGCGCCAGCGGCGTCGCCTGCCGCCTCGGCCGCCCGGCCCAGCCAGTAGAGAGCCCGGCCCTGGGTCAAGGGCGTCGCGCCCGCCAGGCGCAGGCTTTCGAAATGATGCAGGGCGACGACAGGCTGGTTGAGCCTGGTCAGGGCGATCCAGCCCGAAAAGAACTCGGACTCGGCCCGGCGCACCCCGCTGTTAAAGCCGCCATTGTTCATGGAGTCGTAGGCGGCCTGGTAGTTCTGGGCCTTGAGGGCGGCCACGAAGAGATTGCGGCGCACCGTGTAGACGCGTTGGTCGCCATCATCGAAGCCGGGGGCCGCGCCCAGGTCTTTGGCGTAGCGCAGGGCCTCGGCGTCCTGGTCGGAGCGGACCGCGCGGCTGGCGCGCTCGAAGGCCAGGCCCGGATTGCTCTGCAGGCGGCCCGGTACGCGGGCGACCAGGTCGGCGGCGTTGCGGGCGTTGGTGCGCAGCGCGATCCGCGCTTCGGCCAGCGCCCGCTCGTCGGCCGGCAGCAGGGGCAGAAGGGCGCGCACGGCCGGGCCTTGCGGGCCATAGAGCAGCATCTCGGCGCGCTTGACGTGGTCGTCGCTGGTCAGGGCGTCGCCGAACCGCGAGAGGTATTCCTGCTGGGTGTCGGCCTCGAACACCAGTGTTCGCCAGGCATCGCGCACCAGCGCTTTGGCGTCATCGCCGCGGCCCAGTGTCTGCAGGGCGGTGGCCAGGGCCAGGGCGCCTTCGCCGGTCGCCGGCTTGCCGTCGGCGAACCAGTCGACGATAGCCTGGGGCTCCAGGCCCGAGCTGTTCAATTTCTGTTCGGCCAGGGTCGTGCGGCGCGCCTCGCGCGGCCAGCCGGCCAGGTCGCGGCGGGCCTGGTCGACCTCGAAAAAGGTCAGCGCCTCGCCGTTGGCGTCGACCATGGCCCAGGTGGCGATCCTTTTCGCATCGACGTCCTGTAGCTGACTGACCGCCGCTTCAAACCGCGAGCGATCGCCGGCTCGGGCGGCGGTCAGGGCCGATTTCAGCGCGGTCTTTTCGCCTTGCGACAGGTTTGGACGCGGGGCGGTGGCGGGCGTGGTCATGCGGGCCAGCAGCGAGTCGATGGTGTCGGGCTGCTGAGCGCCGGCGGCCGAGCCAATCGCCGCCGCAAGACCGATCGCCAAAAGGGCTTTGCCGACCAGTTTCACGAGGCTCGATACTCCATTCCGGCGGCTTTCTCCGTGCAAAGGCGTTGCAGTGGGCCTATGCGACGCCATATTGTCCGGCCAAACCCTATAGCCGCAACACCGGGGCGGCGCTCATCACGGCTTCTTGTCATCATGTCACAACCTTCGATTCGGGGCGCGATTACGGCGCTGATTACGCCGTTCGCGGGCGATGAGGTCGACGAAGAGGCCTTTATTCGCCTGCTTGAGCGCCAGATCGCCGCCGGCATCCATGGCGTCGTGCCGGTCGGCACCACCGGCGAAAGCGCCACCCTGACCCACGATGAACACCGCCGGGTGGTCGAGCTGGCGGTCAAGACCTGCGCCGGACGGATCAGAGTCGTCGCCGGCGCCGGCTCCAACTCCACCGCCGAGGCCATCGAGCTGGTGCGCCACGCCAAGACGGTCGGCGCCGATGCGGCCCTGGTCGTGACGCCCTATTACAACCGCCCCAGCCAGGAAGGGCTCTATCAGCACTACGCGGCCATCAACGCCGCCGTGCAGCTGCCGATCCTGGTCTACAATGTGCCCGGCCGCACTAGCGTCGACATCTCCAACACCACGCTCGCCCGCCTGGCCAAGCTGCCGAACATCGTTGGCGTCAAGGACGCGACCGGCAATATGGGCCGCATCGCCGGCCAGCGGCTCGACTGCGGCAAGGACTGGATCCTGCTGTCGGGCGATGACATGAGCGCGCTTGGCTACATGGCGCACGGCGGCCACGGCTGCATCACCGTCAGCGGCAATGTCGCGCCCGAGGGCGTCGCCAAGTTCTACGACGCCTGCATGAGCAAGGACTGGGAGACGGCGCTTTACTGGCAAGATCGCCTCGCCCGTTTGAATGAGGCGCTGTTCCTGGACGCCTCGCCCGCGCCGACGACCCTGCTGAAGATTGCGGCGGAACGGGCGGCC
>CAZJBC010000180.1:0-6249 GCA_964543805.1 uncultured Brevundimonas sp. | reverse complement strand
AGTCTCCGTTCCCTGCCCAATGTCCTGCCCTTGAACGTCAGCTCGACGGTCTTCCGCGCGCCGAAGTCGCCCGCAAAGTAAACCGGCGTCCGGATGGCCCCGGACGCCGCCGCCGTACAACTCCCGGCGTTAGGCTATTTCAACTTGGCCCGCAGGGTCAGGCCGTAGGTGCGCGGCGCGCCCAGGAAGGCGTCATAGACACTCTGCGGATCAGAGACCGATTGGGGTCCCGATGCGACCTGCAGCGGCCCGTTGAAGCCGACCTGCAGATAGTCGGTGTTGAACAGGTTGTCGGCCCACACCTCCAGCGTCCACTTGTCGTTGGCCGGGCCGATTCCCATGCGGGCGTTGACCAGGGTGAAGGCGGGCTGATCCTTGGAGGGATGCAGGTCCGAGCCGGTGTTGAATTCGGAATTGTACTTGCCCGAGATGTTGGCGCGGAACTTCATGCCGTTGCTCATGGGGGTCTCCCAGGTCGCGGCAAGCGTGACCGAGGTGCGCGGCGCAAAGGCCAGGCGCTGACCCGGCAGGTTCGACAGATTGGCGAAATGGCTGGGGTCGGTCAGATCCGCGGCGGTGAACTGGCCGATCCGGGTGTCGGCGAAGGTCGCCCCGCCCTGAATGGTCAGGCCGGTCATCGGCGGCAGGTACATGAAGTCCAGATCCACGCCCTTCGAGGTGACGGTCGGCAGGGTCTCGACGATGAACTGGGTGCCGATGAAGGTGTTGAGCTGGAAGTCGGTGAACTTCTGGTCAAAGGCCGCGACGTTGAAGGACAGGTGACTGTTCAGCCACTGGGTCTTGGCGCCAAGCTCGTAGGAATCGACCTTTTCCGGCGCGAACGCGGTGTTCGGATCGGGGGCGAAGATCGGAATGCCGGGGCTGGCCGGGCTGCCGTCGAGATTGGCGGGCAGGGCGGTGCCAGGCACATAGCCGATGACCCGCGTTTCACGGTCCAGGTTGAAGCCCCCGGCCTTGAAGCCCCGCGAATAGGAGGCGTAGGTCATGATGTCCTTGTTGGCGCGCCAGGCGAGCTTGGCGGTGCCGGACAGATTGTCGTCGCTGCCGGACTGATGCAGCTTGCCCAGAGCGTCGAAGGCGGGGTTTTCAAAGCCCAGGCACAGGGCGGCGACGGCGCTGGTCACGGCCGCCGTCCGTTGCGCCTGGGTTGTGCCCAGGCCGGGATTGGCCTGGAAGGCGTTCAGGGTCGGGGCGCTGGTCAGCCCGGCATTCTGGCAGGAGCCGCCTGTGGTGTGGAACTGCGAGACCACTGACTTGCGGTCGCTGGTGAAGCGCAGACCCAGGGTGCCGGTCAGCTGGTCGCTGAAGGCATAGTCGTTGTTGGTGAAGAAGGCGTAGGTATTGTCGTCCTGACCGTGCTGGTCGCGCTGGCCGTTGCCGGACTGGAAGGTGTTGCCGGAATTCATGCCCAGCGCCAGCGGGGCGCCGTTGAGCACCTTGACCGCCAGGTAATTGAAGTAGTCCGAGCCGAACAGCAGATCGTTTCCGGTGTTCAGGTCTTCCCGGGCCACGAAGGCGCCGACCAGCCAGTTCAGCTTATCCTTCTCGCCGGCCAGCCGCAGTTCCTGCGACATCTGGCGGAAGCCGGTGAAGTTTGTGCCGTCGGTGGGACGATAGAGGATGTCGGCGGCGGTGAAGTCGGTGTCCTGGCCGCCTTTCTGATCCCAGCTGCGGACGGCGCTGATCGAGGTCAGTTTGGCCATGCCGAAGTCGTAGTCGACCTGGGCCGAGAGACCGTCGTCCAGGATGTTCTGGTCGTTGCGGCGGTTGAGATAAGCGGTGCGATCGAACGGGGTGCTGGTCAGATCGATGGAGCCGGGGACCAGATCGTTGATCAGCTCGCCGCGAGCGCGGCTGCGCAGGGGATTGCCGGGCAGATAGGGCGCTCCGCCCTGTTGGGTTCCGACAAACAGCTGGGTCGCGCCGCAGCAGCTTTCGTTGCGCACGGTGTGGTCGGCGATGATCCGGACGGCGAGCTTATTGTTCGGAAGGAACAGCAGTTGGCCGCGCGAGGTGAAGAAGGCCTGGTTGTTGTCGGTCGACGGACGATCGGCGCCCAGGGTGACGACATTCAGGAAGCCGTCGCGCTTGCGGCCGGCCAGATAGAGGCTGCCGGCCAGGCTGTCGCCGGAGATCGTACCGCTCATATTAGCCGAGGCGCCCAGGGCATTGTAATTGCCCGAGGTGACTTCGCCTTCGAACACCGGCTGGAAGGACGGCTCCTTGGTGAAGATGTTGATGACGCCGGCCGAGGTGTTCTTGCCGAACAGAGTGCCTTGCGGGCCTTTGAGGACTTCGATGCGGTCCAGGTCACCCAGATCGCCGAATCCGACCCCGTCGCGCGGGCGATAGACGCCGTCGATGGTCACGCCGACTGAAGACTCAAGGCCCGGGTTGTCGCCCACCGTGCCGACGCCGCGGATACGGGCGGTGACCAGGCTTTCGTTCTGGGTGGCGGTGACGGTCAGGCCGGGGGTCAGGATGGCCAGGTCGCGGATGTCGGAGACGTCGGCGTCCTTGAGCAGCTGCGCGCCGGCGACATTGTCGACGATCGGCACGTCCTGCAGGCGCTGTTCGCGTTTCTGCGGGCTGACGATGAGGGCGTCGACGGTGGTGACCGGCTGATCAGGATCCGGCGCGGCGGGCCTGTCCTGGGCAAGGGCGGCGCCCGCCATCAGGCCGGTGAGGATCAAGGCGGATGCGCCGCCGGCGATCAGGTGTTTGACACGCATGGTATCTCCCGGGAGCTTCGACTCACTCTTATGATGTCGGTCTTTTGATTGCGTAGGCGAATACGCGACTCGTTGTTTTCGATGACCCAAGCATGCGCGAGGACCCTTTTCACAAGGTTTACGGCCAAGCTAAATGTCGTGATTTTTCCGAGGGGTGTGTCGCGAAGGTTACAAACGGCGTTAGTTGAACGATGTTCACTTTCGACATTCCGCAGGGCGCGCCGGCGCCTGTCCGCTTTCAGTCGACTGGCCTGCGGAATGGGATAAGAAAGGCCGGTAATGACCCCTTCGCCGCGCCCCCGTTCAGCCCTCAGGCGGTTTCTGAAAAGCGAGGCGTCGTCGGGCGTGGCGCTGATCGGCGCAATGCTGATCGCCATGCTTGCGGCCAATTCGCCGCTCAGCGAGACCTATCTGCGGGCTCTGCATACCCCGCTGGGACGGTTGACCTTCCAAAGCTGGGTCAACGACGGGCTGATGGCGGTCTTCTTCCTGGTCATCGGTCTGGAGATCAAGCGCGAGCTGCATGACGGCCAGCTGGCCAGCTGGTCGCGGCGGGCCCTGCCGGGCCTGGCGGCCCTGGGCGGAATGCTCGTGCCGGCCCTCCTCTATCTGGGGATCAATCTGGTTCCCGGCGGCAGTCCCAAGGGTTGGGGCATTCCGGCGGCGACCGACATCGCTTTTGCCCTGGGCGTGCTGTCCCTGCTGGGATCGAAGGTTCCGGTGTCGCTGAAGATCTTCCTCACCGCCCTGGCCATCCTGGATGATCTGGGCGCGATCGTGATCATCGCCATCTTCTACAATGTGGGCCTGGATTGGATGGCCCTGGCCGGCGCCGCTTTGGTGCTGTTCATGATGCTGGTGCTGAACCGGCTGCATGTGGTGCGGCTGTGGCCCTATCTGATCCTGGCGGCGGTGTTGTGGTGGTTCGTCTATCGGTCGGGCATCCACGCCAGCCTGGCGGGCGTGGCGGCGGCCATGCTGATCCCGGTCAAGCGAACTCCGGCCCAGCCGGCATTTGAACGCTCGCCCCTGCACCGATTGGAGAACGCCCTGGCGCCCTGGGTTGCGTTCGGCGTCCTGCCGCTGTTCGCCTTCGCCAACGCTGGCGTATCCCTGGGCGCGATCGCCTGGAGCGATGTCTTTGCGCCGGCGCCGCTGGGCGTGGCGCTGGGGCTTTTCCTGGGCAAACAGGCCGGTGTCATGGCCGCCTGCTACGGCGCGGCTCGCTTTGGCCTGGCCGAGCGGCCGCATGGCGCATCCTGGCTGCAGGTCTACGGCGTGGCGCTGCTTTGCGGCGTCGGCTTCACCATGAGTCTGTTCATCTCGCTGCTGGCCTTCCCGCACGATCCTGAACGCATCGGCGCGGTGAAGCTGGGCATTCTGACCGGTTCAGCACTCTCAGCCGTGGCCGGCGCCGGCGTGCTTTATTTCGCGGACCGCCGCGTAAAGGCGCCGGGCGCCTGATGCCGGTCGGGCCTGGCTATCGTCCCGATCCCCGCTTCGCCGCCCTCGGCGATGAATTCTACGATCCGGTCGAGCCCGCCGCCTTTCCGGCTTCGATACTGCGCTACCGCAACCAGGCGGCGGCCAGGACGGTCGGGCTGGGCGAGCTTTCGCCCGACGAGTGGCTGGCCGCTTTCGCGCGGTTCGAGCCGCTGCCTGGCCAGCCGGGGCCGCTGGCCATGCGCTACCACGGACACCAGTTCCGCAGCTACAATCCCGATCTGGGCGACGGGCGTGGGTTCCTGGCCGCCCAGTTGCGCGAGACGGGGTCCGGCCGCCTGCTGGACCTGGGAACCAAGGGCTCGGGCAAGACGCCCTGGTCGCGCACGGCCGACGGGCGGCTGACCCTGAAGGGCGGCCTGCGCGAGGTGCTGGCCGCGACCATGCTGGAGGCGCTGGGCGTTCCCACCTCGCGGGCCTTTTCGCTGGTCGAGACAGGCGAGGCCCTGCATCGCGGCGATGAGCCCAGCCCCACCCGCTCGTCGGTGCTGGTGCGCCTGCAGCACAGTCACATCCGGTTCGGAACCTTCCAGCGGCTGGCCTTTCTCAACCGCCCCGACCTGGTCCGGACCCTTACCGACCACGTCATCGAAACCTATCATCCGGCGGTGGAAGGCCCGGCCGGCATGCTGACGGCCATCGTCGCGGCGACGGCGAAAATGACGGCGGCCTGGATGGCGGCCGGCTTTGTTCATGGGGTGCTCAACACCGACAACATGAATGTCACCGGCGAGAGCTTTGACTACGGCCCATGGCGGTTCCTGCCGCGCAACGATCCCGGCTTCACCGCCGCCTATTTCGACCAGACCGGCCTCTACGCCTTCGGCCGCCAGCCGGAGGCCACGTTCTGGAACCTGCAGCAGCTGGCCGGAACCCTGACCCTGATCGAAAACGAGGAGGCGCTGGTCGCGGCGCTGAATGCGTTCTCGCCCGCCTACGCCCGCGCCCTGGCGGCGGCGATGATCACGCGGCTAGGGGTCGTCTCCGAAGGCGAGAACGCCGATATCGACCTGGTCAACGCCGCCTTCAAATCCCTGGCTGCCGGCGGAGATGCCCTGCGCTGGGAGCCGTTCTTCTTTGACTGGTTCGGCGGGCCGGCTTCGGAGGGGCGGGCCATGAACGGTTTGCGCGGCGCACTCTATACGGGCGAGGACTTCGGCGAATTTCGCCGCCTGCTGTCGGCGCGAAGGCCGGACCGGCCGGAGCGGTTAATGCATCCCGTCTTTGCCGCGCCGGACCCGGGGGAGATGCTCATCGAAGAGGTCGAGGCGATCTGGGCGCCGATCGATCAGGCCGACGACTGGTCGGCCTTCGAAAGGAAACTGGCCAGGATTGAAGCGATGCGCGGCGCCTATGATCTGGCGGCCGTCACCGCCCCTTGAAGTTCCCCGGCCGGCGTTCGGCGACGGAGCGAACACCCTCGGCGAAGTCTTCGGTGGCCCGCAGCCAGGTCTGTTCTGTGCGCTCGTGCTCGGTGCGCGCCTTGACCAGGGCTGGCAAGTCGCCGCGCATGGTGGCGCGGGTGGACTGGACGGCCAGCGGCCCGTTCTCGGCGATCTCCTGGGCCAATGCCAGGGCTGCGGAGCGGGTCTGTCCGGCGGGGGCCAGTTCGTCGGCAAGGCCCCAGGCGACAGCTTCCTCGCCTTTGATCCGGCGGGCGGTCAGGAACATCAGGTGCGCCTTCTGGCCGCCGATCAGGCGCGGCAGGGTCAGCGTCAGGCCAAAGCCGGGGTGGAAGGCGAGCTTGGTGAAATTGGCGGCGAACCGTGTCGTCTCATCGGCGATGCGGAAATCGGCCATCACCGCCAGGCCCAGCCCCGCGCCCACCGCCGCGCCCTGCACGGCGGCGACGATCGGCTTCTTCACAGAGAACAGGCGAACCGCCTCGACATAGAGGTCGCCGACCACCAGCTGTCCTTCCCTGGGCGCGGTGAAGTCAGCGCCGGCGCAGAAGTTCTTGCCGGCTGAGCACAGCACGGTGACGCGCATATCC